>CAJUPQ010000008.1 GCA_910588505.1 uncultured Hungatella sp.
TCTCAGTATTATTAGTGGCCGTTTTCTGGAAGTCTTGACTTCCCGTTTGCGGAACTTTAGACTTCCGGTTTGCGAATGAAGTTTTTCACGTAGATAATCGAGGGCTTTCCCTGGCCCTGCTTTTTCCGTTCAATCAGACCATTCTTATCCAGCTCCCCAAAGAGGGAAACCGCCTTTGTATGGCCGCAGCACAAATATTCCAAAGCGTCCTCCAAAGTGAAGTAGATAAACACCCGGTTTAAATCGTCCAGCCAGCCGTTGCAAACGGACAGCCCCATGTGGTCAAGCATAAGGCCGTAGAGGATTTTGGCGTCAGAGGATATGCGCCGGTAGCCGGGGGCGGTAAACAGCACCTTGGGTATCCGGTAGAAAGTATACTGTTCCGCTTCATCGCCGTAAAAGTAATCCAGCATGGCAGGATCTGGCATGGCTTGGCTTCACCACATTTCCACAGTCAACAGGTCGAAAAAAGGCATAAAAAAAGGCCTCCACCGTTAGATAGTGTCCTTTATTGTGAAATTTGCTGAAAACCCATGCCTTTATAGCCGTCTGTAGCTGATATTTTTAGTAGTTTCGCTAGTTCGCTTAGAATACTCAGCTCCTCAAACCATAGACATGTTACAATATACATTATTGCATGCTGAGTAAGCTTTTTCAATAGTTTTTAAAAAGACCGCTGTTTACAGCCTTATCTGAAATCCCTTATTTCTGCAATTTTTCATCCCATTTAGCTCCGTTATATTATATCAATCATACAACTGCCTCATTTTCAAACAAAGACTCATCCAAAGAAAAGCGGCATTACATTTCATTCAAGAAAAATGTAATGCCAGATTTTGATCACCAGCCTTTTCTCGTCAGAAGAACAGCTGTTTCACAATGAACCGTAAACCCAAACATATCGCAGCACCGCACCTTCCTCACCTCATACCCCCCATCACACAGATACCTCAGATCCCTTGCCAATGTAGCCGAATCGCAGCTGACATACACCACCCTGTCCGGTCTCATCCTTACGATCGTCTCCAGGCACTTCTCATCGCACCCTTTCCTGGGCGGGTCCACCACGATCACATCTGCCCGCTCCCCATTCTTTTCATACCACTCCGGCAGCACCACCTCCGCCTTTCCCACAAAAAACTCCACATTATCTATCCCATTAAGAGCCCCGTTCTCCCTGGCATCCTCTATGGCCTGGGGAATGATCTCCACCCCGTAGACCTTTCTGGCCCGCTGTGCCAGAAATAGGGAGATGGTCCCGATGCCGCAGTACAGATCCCACACCACCTCATCCCCCGTAAGCCCCGCAAACTCCAGAGCTGTCTCATATAATTTTTCCGTCTGCGCTGGATTCACCTGATAGAAGGACAGGGGAGAGATCCGGTACTTCACATCCCCGATACGGTCCGTAATAAATCCCGGCCCATACACATGGATGATCTCCTCACCCATGATCACATTAGTCTTCTCCGTATTTACACTGTAAGAAATGCTGGCCATGCCTTTAACCGCTTTCAGCCATTCCACCAGCTCATCCGCCTTTGGAAGCTTTTTCCCATTAATCACCAGACACACCATCAGCTCCCCCGTATAAAATCCCTTTCGGATCAGCACATGGCGGACAAGGCCTCTGTGGGTCTCCTCCTCATAAGGCCTGATACCAAACTGCTCCATAAAACTTTTCAGAATACTCAAAATCTCCCCATTCTCCTCCACCCCCAGCAGACAGTCCTCATGGGGAATGATAGCGTGGGTCCTCCCCGCAAAAAATCCGGTCACAATCTTCCCGTCTTTATCTGTTCCAAAAGGAAACTGAGCCTTATTCCGGTACCGCCAGGGATTCTCCATACCTATGATCGGCAAAAACTCGGCATCTCCCTGCTCCCTTAAACTCCCGCTTCCTCCCAGTCCGCCCTCGCCGCCGTTGCCATTGCCGCCGCTGTCGCCGTTGCCGCCATCTCCATTTCCGTTGTCAGCCCTATCCCCTTTTTCCACCCGCCGCAGATTCTCGATCTTCCCGATCCGCACCAGATTGTTGTACACTTTGTTTTCCTTAAACCTAAGCTGCTCCTCATAGCTCATGGCCTGGAGCTGGCAGCCGCCGCACTGTCTGGCCACAGGGCATCGGGGGGCCACTCTGGCCTTAGAGGGTTCCACCACCCTTATAAGTCTTCCGTAACCATAAGCTTTCTTCATCTTCATGGCGGACGCCTCCACCACATCTCCCACTACCGTATCCTTGATAAACCAGGTGTACCCATCCGTCTTTCCGATGCCGGCCCCCTGATCGCTCATATCCTCTATGGTTGTCCTGAACCTATCATTTTTCTTAATATCCATACCGAATTTCTTTCTCTCTTTCTTAAGAATTACTTCCAGAATTTTACACATCTTTTATGGAAACAACAAACTCTATTCACAATTACCTGATATCATATAACCATGATATCGTTAAGATATGAACGGCCCAGAAAACGGCAGGATCACCTGACGCACAGGCCGGAACCCTTATAAAATGAGGCAGGCGGCAACCAGCGCGCAACCGTCGCCAGCCTCGACAAACAACTCAAGCAGCCCTCCTGCTTTTTAATATAGATAAAAATACAACAAACGGAGCCTTGGGAAAACAGATGCGTTTTCATCTCTTTTTCCAAGGCTCCGTTTCTTTGTCTTTAATACTCCGTCGTCTTGCGTATATTGGTCTCAAAAAGTTTATTATACCCCAGCCACCCCGGATTATCCCCTCCGTTCTTTAAAGCCTCGATCATCGTCTCTATCTTCGCGTCCGTATTATCCGCGAAATTAAGGGCCAATGCCTCCAAAAGGGCCGGCTTCTTCGGGGATCCGTACTCCAGCTCTCCATGATGGCTCAAAATACAATGCTTTAATTCTGATTCCAGTTTTTTGGGAAATCCCTCGATCTGCCGGATCCGCTCTGTCAGCATCTCCGTGCCGATAACGATATGCCCCAGAAGCTGTCCGTCATCCGTGTAATCATTCTCCGGAAACACCGACAATTCCTTCATCTTCCCGATATCGTGGAACATGGCGGCAGATACCAGAAGATCCCGGTTCAGACCGGCGTAGAATCCGGCAAAATAGTCGCACATCTTCACCACGCCCAGAGTATGCTCCAAAAGTCCTCCCACAAACCCGTGATGAACGCTCTTGGCCGCGCTGTGGACTCGAAACTCTTTGATGAACTTCTGATCCTCCAGAAAAAAGGAGGACGCCAGTTTGGCCAGGTACGGGTTCTTAATAGACCTCACATACCCTATCAGCTCCTCATACATCTTCCCGATATTTTTCGTGGATACAGGAAGATAATCAGCAGGCGAGTATTCCCCCTCGTCAGCCCGCCGGATCCTCTTTATGTTCAGCTGGTTGGAGTTCTGAAAAACAGTCACATCCGCGTCCACATGAACATAGTTCATCACCTCAAAATAGCTGACTCCCGGGGAACTTAACTCCCAGATTTTCGAATCAATGGTCCCTGTCTTGTCCTGGAGCACCAGATTGCCGTACTCCTTTCCCGACTTTGTCAGGCAGATCTGTTTGCTCTTGCACAGGTACACCTCTGATATCCGCATTCCCTCCCGCAGCGTATCAATATACTTCATTTCCTTGCCCTCCATTCTCATCTTTGGGAGCGCGCTTTATTACCTGGCGCCAACACTCACCTGATATTCTAATTCTTTATATTCATCGATCCCCCGCCTCTGAACCACAACCGTCACCACCGTTCCGCTGGTCAGAAGCTCCACCTGGTTCTGGTAATCTTTCATAGTAAAAATATCCTGGCCGCCTACGCCCACGATAATATCCCCGTTCTGGATCCCCGCGTCATAAGCAGGCCCCTCGGGAATGCACTCTGTCACATAGATCCCCATGGGAACTCCCTCCAGCGCTTTAGCTTCGCTGACCTCCTGCCCCCGGATCCCAAGATAGGGGACAGGCTGTCCGTTGGACATCTTCTCCAGGATGGATTTGTAATCAGAAATCGCCATGGCAATGGTCAGGCCTGAAGCGCTTTCCTCATCATAAACATCGGTCACCCATCCGATCATCTCGCCGCCGGTATTAATGAGAAATGTACCGGCCTTGGAATTGCTTTTAATATCCGTGTAGAGGAGCCGGGTCGCTCCGTCGGATACCTGCACGTTTTTGGCCACATAAGAGATGGTCCCGTAGGCGCTGGAATGGACCACTCCCGCCGGAGCCCCCAGAGCCGCCACCAGATCACCCTGTTTCATGCTGTAGGAATTGCCCAGTTTCAGGGTTGTTATCTCCATGACGGTATCCTCATCCAACTGATCCGACGCCACGCTGACAATGGCCATCCCTGATATGGTGTCTTTCTGTTTGATCGTCCCGTCCGCTTCGCTTCCGTCCGTAAATGTCACTTTAATCGAATCCGCCTGTTCCACCGCCCCTTCAGGCGTAAGGATCAGAAATTCCTGGCCTGTAGACGCGATGATCACTCCCGCGTAGAGTCCTGCCGTCTCCACAGGATTGTCGAACCAGTCCACTTCCCGCTTTACGGAATGAACCTCCACAATACCTCTGTCCGCTTCCTGTATCACGTCCCGCATGGTTCCGTACAGCGTGTTTATATCTCTTACCGAGTGGGTGTAGTCCTCCAGAACAGACTGTATCACCTCTTCCAGAGGTTCCGTCTCCTCTTCTGTGCTGCCCTCCTCTGTGTCCGTGTCCGGCAAATCCCCTAAGCTGGTTTCCGGATCCTCCCCGCTGTCTGGTTCTGTCATGTCTTCCATTGAGCTGTCTGCCCCTGTCTGCGACTCCCCGGTCTGTGTATCTCCCGGGTCATCTTTTGGAATGGTAACCACAATACTTTCCTCTGTTGCCTGAGGCTCCAGGTACAATTTGGCCAGAGGAGTCACCACGGCATAGCTGGCTCCCGCCGCCGCTCCGCCTAACACCGCAATAAACAGCCAGGCAAAAAATCTGCCCACGGCCTGCCTTCTGGTCATCGGCGGCCTTGCGATCTTTTCCCGTATAAACTGACGCTTTTTTTCAGGCTCTTTTTCCGAACTGTTCAGTTGTGGCATACACACCCTCCTCTCCTGGAACTGTTCTGCGGTCCATCCATTCAATCGTTCAGGTTAAACTCTGCCCATATAAAACTCTACACCCTGTCATAGACTCAGCATCTTCCTCACTGCCTGGGCAAATCCGTCGTCCTCGTTGCTGCCAACAACAGTCCCTGCCAGTTCCTTTATCTTCTCGCAGGCATTGGACGGCGCGTAGGAATTTGGAAAGCACTCAAAAAGGGAAATATCGTTCATTCCATCACCGATCACCATCACCTCATCCCTGGAAAGCCCTCTCATGGCGATCACCTTCTCTAAGATGTACCCTTTCTGCGCCTTTTGATCCGTAACTTCTACATTATCATCAAAAGAAGATAAAAAGGATATGCCCGGAATCTGTTTCAGATCGTTTTTGGCCTCCTGGATCTCCTGCTCCCCTGAAAAACCTTCCACCTTTATGATCTCCAGATCTCCGCCTAAAAACTGATCAAAATCATCAATTTTCTGTAGATGGTTGCAGGGCATATATTTCTGTTTCCCGCCTTCCTCAAACGCCTCTCCTGCTGTCCCGAATTTTATCCGGCTTCTGTCTATAAACCGCTCCCTCACAAAGGAAGGCTCATATTCCGTATAAAATCCGTCTGTGGCAAAGATCATATAGGGAATGCGGCGGTCCGAAAAGACCTTTACCACAGCTTTGACCACAGCCTTATCCATATAACAGCTCATAAGAATGTTCCCGTCCCGATCCACATACTGGGACCCATTCCCCAAAATAGCCTCGCATCTTAAATGGTAATCATCCAGAATGGAATACACGCCTTTATAATCCCGTCCTGACGCAATAACGAATTCAATCCCTCTCTGTTCCAGCTCCCGGATCGCCTCCAGATTCCCGGAAGAGATCCCCACCTTTCTGCTTAAGAGAGTTCCATCCATATCACTGACAACCATCTTGATCACTGATTCTTCCTCCTGCAAACATTTCTGAAAAGAATTTTATCACGCCTGCAAAAGAATGGCAATGATTTTGACATTTTTTCGACATATTTTTATAATTTGTTGAAAAACGGCAATAAAATGAAGAAGCGGAGCGCCGGCTCACCCTCTGTCTTACTGACTTTTGATGTCCTGCTCTCCGCCTCTACGTTCGTTTTTTTGTCTCTGTTTTATTTTGCCCCTTCCAGCGCGGCCGTAACTGCCTCTATAATACCTTTGCTGGTGTTGGTCGCTCCTGACACGGTATCCACATCTGCGGTCTGACCGGCGATCATTTCTTCCACCACACCTTTCTCAGCCGCCTCATAGATACCCTCGGTCTCTCCATGCTCTTTCAGAACTACGGAAACAATGTTGCCGCCTTCCACGGTCACTTCCACAGTGATATCCCCGTTGTTGCCCTTTCCGGTTCCCTCGTACACACCGTCCTTAAAGTTGCCCTGAACCGTTGGCACCGCGCCCTCGCCGCCATCTTCGGCAGTGATCTCCGCCTCCGTATGACCACCGTTGGCTGCCACATAGTCCTCTGCCGCAGTACCGGCGATCCGCCCGAATACCACGATATCCGTTACCGCGTTGCCTCCCAGACGGTTAGCTCCGTGTACGCCGCCTGTAACCTCGCCGGCCGCGAACAACCCTGGAATTGCCGTCCCGTCTTCTTTTAGAACTTCTGTTTTTGTATTGATCTTCACACCGCCCATGGTGTGATGGATCGCAGGCGCGCACAGCGCCGCGTAGTATTTCGGCTTGTCAAGAGCAAGCTCCATGCTCTCCCTGCCAAAATCCTCATCCTTGCCTGCTGCCTTATACCCTGCATATGTCTTTAATGTCTCAGCCAAAGCCGCGCCGTCAATTCCAATGGCTTCGCCCAAAGCTTCCGGAGTATCCGCCTCTGTAACAATGCCTGCCTTGATGTAGGACTCAATGGCTGCCAGACTCTCCCTTACCGCCTGGTCAAACACAAGGTAGCACTCTCCGTCTGTCTGCTCCAAAATCGCCGCTGACACCACGTCTCTAGTCTCCAGCTCATTGCAGAACCGCTTGCCCTCTTTATTTACCAAGATCGCACCGTTGCCCCGGACGCCCTCTGTATACATGGTCTGAGTATCCGGATTCACAGTCGGATGAGTCTGAATCTGCTCCATATCAACAAAAGCCGCGCCCAGCTCTTTTGCCATGGCAATTCCATCTCCTGTGGCGCCTGCATGGTTGGTGGTGCAAAATCCGGCCAGATCCGGCTTGTACTCGACTACCATGTCAGAGTTAGCTCCAAAACCGCCGGTTGCCAAAACTACAGCCGTACAGTCAATGGTAAATTCCTGTCCGTCCTTGTCCGTTCCGGTAACGCCGCACACCTTTCCGCTGTCATCCACCAGTATCTTCTCTGCTGTGGTCTCCAGAAGTACCGGAATTCCCAGCTCCTCTGTCTTGGCATTGAGAGCCTTTACAAGCATGGGACCAACTGCTGATGTGTCGGTGGGCCTGTGGATACGCTTAACGCTTGCGCCGCCGAACATTCCCACCACGCTTAAATCGCCGCCGATCTCATTTACCCAGTCTACCGCGCCCGCGGAATTCTCCGCCATAACGGTGACCAGTTCTTTATCATTTAATTCCTTTCCGCCTTTCATGGTGTCTTCCACAAAAAGTTCCACGGAATCCTCGACCCCGTCTGCCTCCTGATATGAAGTGCCTGCCGCGTTCAGACCACCGGTGGAACGGGTGGTATTCCCTCCGGTAACCGGCATTTTCTCTAAAATCACCACATCCGTGGCGCCGTCCTGTACTGCCTGGATCGCTGCTGTCATACCGGCCCCGCCGGCTCCGATCACTACGATATCCGCCTGCTGATTATCCGCCGGCTCCTCAGCCTGTGTCTCCTCTTCCGTAGTCTCCTGGGCTGTGGTCTCCTCCTGGCTGGCAGCTTCTGTGGTAGTCTCCGCCGCCGTAGTTGCGTCAGCGGCCTGTCCGCCGCAGGCTGCCAGAGACAGCGCCATAGCTGCCGTCAACGCTGCGGATACCAGTTTCCTTCCTGATTTTCTCATAAATCATCCTCCTCACATAAAATGGTTTTTGTTTTCTCAAAACCATATGTAGTCTACCACTCTGTTAAATTGATGTCAAATTAAATATTTTTTTAAGAAAAAAACCAACTGTATCCGTAACTTTTATGGTATACTGTAAAGAGGATCTTTTTTGGGCAGTATTTTTAACGAGGAATAAACATCATGAATACAAAATCTTTAAAAACTTTAGAATATGACAAGATCATCGCTCAGCTGGAGGAATATGCGTCTTCCCCCCTGGGCAAACAATTGTGCAGGGACCTGCTGCCGTCTGTTGACATCACACAGATCCGCGGCTCTCAGGCCGAGACCACGGACGCCTTAACCCGGGTGCGCCAGAAAGGTAGCCTTTCCTTTTCCGGTTTAAAGGATGTCCGCGACTCCCTAAAGCGTCTGGAGATCGGCAGTTCCCTGACGATCACAGAACTTTTATCCGTCAGCGCCATGCTGACCATCGCCGCCAGAGCCAAGGCCTACGGACGTCATGAGGAGTCAGAGCTTCCGGATGACTCCCTGGAAGAGATGTTTCGCATGCTGGAACCTCTGACGCCCCTGAACACGGAGATCAAACGGTGCATCCTGTCAGAGGAGGAGATCAGCGACGACGCCAGCCCGGGACTGCACCATGTGCGCCGCTCTATGAAGGTTATCAATGACCGGGTTCACACCCAGCTTAACTCCCTTCTCAACGCCAACCGCTCCTACCTTCAGGACGCGGTCATCACCATGCGGGACGGCCGCTACTGTCTGCCAGTAAAGGCGGAACACAAAGGTCAGGTGTCAGGCATGGTCCACGACCAGTCTGCCACAGGTTCCACCTTGTTCATCGAGCCCATGGCTATCATCCAGCTGAACAATCAGCTGCGGGAGTTGGAAGTCCAGGAGAAGAAGGAGATCGAAGCAGTACTAGCGGATCTAAGCAATCAAACAGTGCCACATGTGGAGGAGATCCGCACAAATCAGGAGCTCCTGGCAAAGCTGGATTTTATCTTTGCCAAGTCCGCTCTGTCCAGACATTACCGGGGCAGCGAACCGCTCTTCAACACAAACGGCTATCTGAACATTAAAGATGGCCGCCATCCCCTTCTGGATCCGGCCAAAGTGGTGCCGATCAACATCCATCTGGGAAAGGATTTTGACTTACTTGTAGTAACCGGGCCAAACACCGGCGGCAAGACCGTCTCCCTTAAGACTGTGGGACTGTTTACCCTCATGGGGCAGGCGGGCCTGCATATCCCGGCTTTTGACGGATCGGAGCTGGCGGTATTTGAAGATGTGTTTGCGGATATCGGCGATGAGCAGAGTATTGAACAGAGCCTGAGCACATTTTCCGCCCATATGACCAACATCGTTTCCATTTTAAACCAGGCGGACAGCCGCTCCCTCTGTCTCTTTGACGAGCTTGGGGCAGGCACCGACCCTACGGAAGGTGCCGCCCTGGCCATTGCCGTGTTAAGCTTTCTTCACAACATGAAGTGCCGTACCATGGCCACCACCCACTACAGCGAGCTGAAGGTATACGCCCTTACCACCCCAGGGGTGGAAAATGCCTGCTGCGAGTTCAGTGTGGAAAACTTACAGCCCACCTACCGTCTTCTCATCGGCATCCCCGGCAAGAGCAACGCCTTTGCCATCTCAAAGAAGCTGGGGCTTCCTGACTTTATCATCGAGGACGCGAAAAATCATCTGGAGTCCAACGATGAAACCTTTGAAGATCTTCTGGCCCATCTGGAGGAGAGCAGACTCATCATTGAGAAGGAGCAGGAGGAGATCCGCCTCTACAAGGAGGAGGCGGCAAAGCTGCACCTGCGTCTTGCCCAGAAGGAGGAGCGCTTAAACCAGCAGAAGGATAAACTACTGCGCAAAGCCAATGAAGAGGCCCAGAGAATCCTAAGCGAGGCCAAGGAGACTGCTGACCAGGCCATCAAGAATATCAACCGGCTGGGAACCTCCCATGGGTCCGCCAAGGAGCTTGAGGCGGAGCGCGCGAAGCTGCGGGAAAAGATGAACCAGGCTGACCAGAAACTGACGCCCAAAACCAAAGGACCTAAGAAGACCATTTCCGCCAAATCCCTGCGCATCGGGGACAGTGTGCGGGTGTTATCCTTAAACTTAAACGGCACAGTCAGCACACTGCCAAACGCCAAAGGGGAATTATACGTGCAGATGGGCATCCTGCGGTCCCAGGTCAATATTAAAGATCTGGAACTGCTCCCTGACGCCCCGGACATGGCTTCTGACTCCTCCAAAGCAAAGCAAAAAACCGGAAGCGGCAAGATCAAGATGTCCAAGTCCTTTGCCGTCTCGCCGGAGATCAATCTCATCGGCATGACCACAGACGAGGCTGTTCCCATGCTTGATAAGTATCTAGACGACGCGTACCTGGCCCATCTCCCTCAGGTCCGGGTGGTCCACGGCCGGGGAACCGGCGCTCTGCGCTCTGCAGTCCACAAGAAGCTGAAAAAGCTGAAATATGTAAAAGAGTTCCGCCTTGGAGAATTTGGCGAGGGAGATTCAGGCGTTACCATTGTGATTTTTAAGTAGGAGGTAATTGAATGGCAGAAAAACAACGGGTGCTTATCGTTGACGATGATGCCAATATTGCGGAGTTGATCTCGCTCTATTTGACAAAAGAATGTTATGAAACGTTGATCGTGTATGACGGTGAGGAGGCCCTTCGGGTATTTAAGGAGTTTCACCCCAACATCATCCTTCTGGATCTGATGCTTCCCGGCATTGACGGATACCAGGTGTGCCGGGAACTACGGACCACCTCCCAGGTTCCCATTATCATGCTCTCCGCAAAAGGTGAGATTTTTGACAAGGTGCTGGGACTGGAATTAGGGGCTGACGACTACATGATCAAGCCCTTTGACTCCAAAGAGCTGGTGGCCCGGGTCAAGGCGGTGCTGCGCCGCTACCACGCGTCCCCCGCACCTGCCTCCGCGCCCCCCGCGCCCAAACAACAGGGTGATTATGTGGAGTATCCCAATCTCATCGTTAACCTGACCAACTATTCTGTTACCTACAACAACCGTTCTGTGGAGATGCCGCCCAAAGAATTGGAACTTTTGTACTTCCTTGCCTCCTCCCCTAACCAGGTTTTTACCAGGGAGCAGCTTCTAGACCATATCTGGGGCTATGAATACATCGGCGACACCAGAACCGTGGACGTGCATATCAAGCGCCTGCGTGAAAAGATCAAGGACAATGACAACTGGGCTCTGTCCACGGTGTGGGGCATTGGATACAAATTTGAGGTAAAGCGCTGACAAGCCATGAAACATTCTCTCTATTATAAATTTATTTTAGGTTATCTTATCTTCGGCCTTTTGGGATTCTGCGCCGTGGCTACGGTGGCCTCAGAGCTGACCTATGAACAGCTGATCAAAGAGGAGGCGGAGACTCTCTATGACGAAGCCAGTCTTCTGGCCTCCAGCTACAGTCAGGTATATAAAGGCCGGAATCTAAATATTGCCTCCGCCTATCCCCAGATGGAGGCTGTAGCCACTTACCTTCGGGCTGAGATCTGGGTGGTAAACCGCAACGGCGCCATTGTGGTGGACAGCAATCACTCCAAGCGGATCGGGGAACATATCGAAGGGTTTGACCCTACGTTTAACGGCAACCGCCCTTACTCTATCGGCACATACAACGGCTGCTTTGCCCAGGAGGTTATGACAGTCTCCGCCCCCATTACAGGCAATTATACCACCTACGGCTATGTGCTGATCCACCTGCCCATACAGCAGATTCTGGGAACAAAGGACCGGTTTCTCAATATCCTGTATATTGTGTCCGGCATTATTTTCGGTCTGTCCCTTATTATTCTGCTGGTGTTTACCACAACCGTGTACATACCGCTGAAAAAGATCACGGAGGCTGCCAACCAGTACGCGGAGGGAAACCTAAAGTACAAGACTACCATACATACCCAGGATGAGATGGGGTATCTGGCCGCCACCTTAAACTATATGTCCGATGAGCTGGACAAGATGGAGGAATATCAGCGTACCTTTATCGCCAACATCTCCCACGACTTCCGCTCCCCCCTCACATCCATCAAGGGATATCTGGAGGCTATCCTGGACGGCACGATCCCCCAGGAGATGTATGAAAAGTATCTGACCAGAGTGATCTCCGAGACGGACCGTCTCAATAAGCTGACCCAGGGGCTTCTGACTCTGAATTCCCTGGACAGCAAGGGATATCTGTCCAGGACGAATTTTGACATTAACCGGGTAATCAAGGACACGGCAGCCTCTTTTGAGGGGACCTGCGACACGAAAAATATTGTGCTGGATCTGACCTTTTCCGAAACTATTACCATGGTCTACGCTGACCTCGGCAAGATCCAGCAGGTCCTGTACAATCTTATTGACAATGCCATCAAGTTCAGCCATCAGGACTCTGTTATCTACATCCAGACCTCCTTAAAGTATGAGAAAGTCTTTGTGTCTGTCAAAGATACAGGGGTTGGGATTCCGAAGGAGAGTCTGAAAAAAATATGGGAACGGTTTTATAAGACTGACCAGTCCCGTGGAAAAGATAAAAAGGGAACCGGTCTGGGGCTGGCCATTGTAAAAGAGATCATCCAGAATCACGGGGAAACTATTGATGTAATCAGCACAGAGGAGGTTGGGACGGAGTTTATCTTCACACTGCCCCGGGCAGGCGTGGCTTAAAAGCGGGAGGCGGATCATTTTGTTCCGCCTCCCATTTCATCTATCTTTCCCGATACCTCTTCAAAAGCCGGTTAATCCTCCCCGTAGGGTTCAGCAGATCGCTGAGAGAAGCATCATGGTTCAGATTGTCAATGATCAGCGCAATATATTTGCTCATATCTACGCTGGTATAGTAATCTCTGGACAGAAGCTCCGAGCTCTGATACACCAGATTGGTGGTCAGGATCCTGTCAATGATCCCGTCTTCATGGAACTTATCAAACCCTTCAAGCCCATTGGTAAACAATCCAAAAGTGGCGAAAATGAATACCTTCCTTGCCTTTCTCCTCTTAAGCTCAGCCGCCACGTCCTGCATACTCTCCCCTGAGGAGATCATATCATCCACAATGATAACGTCCTTCCCCTCCACGCTGGTACCCAGAAATTCATGGGCCACAATGGGGTTCCTGCCGTCCACGATCCTGGTGTAATCCCGGCGCTTGTAGAACATGCCCATGTCCAGCCCCAGCACATTGGCAAAATACACGGCCCGGCTCATGCCGCCCTCGTCCGGGCTGATGACCATCATATGGTCGCTGTCAATCTGCAGCTCCGTCTCCACCTTCAGAAGATGCTTGATAAACTGGTAGATGGGCTGAACCGTCTCAAACCCTTTTCTGGGAATCGCGTTCTGCACCCTTGGGTCATGGGCGTCAAAGGTGATGATATTCTCCACGCCCATACTGGCCAGCTCCTGCAAAGCCAATGCACAGTCCAGAGACTCTCTGCTGGAACGCTTGTGCTGCCTTCCCTCATATAAAAACGGCATGATCACATTGATCCTGCGGGCCTTTCCCGCTGCTGCCGCAATAATCCTCTTTAAATCCTGAAAATGGTCGTCCGGCGACATGTGGTTCGTCATGCCGCACAGGGAATAGGTCAGACTGTAATTACACACGTCAACCATGATATACAGATCGTCGCCGCGGACCGATTCCTCCAGAGTGCCTTTGGCTTCGCCGGAACCGAATCTTGGGGTCCTTGCCTCAACAATGTAAGAATCTCTCTGATACCCTGCAAATGCAATGGTGGATTTGTGCTCGCTCTCTCGGTCTCGTCTCCAGGTTACAAGATAATCATTTACTTTCTTCCCCAACTCAGTACAGCTTTTCAGCGGAACCAGCCCAAGGGGGCCAACCGGAATGGTCTCAATGGTCTTCTCTTCGTATATCATTGTTTTCCTCCATCTATGTGGTTTGATCTGACACGTCTTTTATATCATTATGTGTCGAAATAGTCAATACACTCAACGCTTTTTTGTCCTGATATCTCCTCCGTATAAGGGGATGATGGAATACTGGCTGATGATCCTTGAGGAAATCCTGTCCGAATATGTGTCCCGAAGCATGTCCATGGACAGGTTGGTGGAGATAATAGTTCCCTTCTTCCGGATCAGCCGCTCATTGATACAGTAAAACAGCTGGGACGACACAAAGCTGTTGTTAAGTTCCGTCCCCAGATCGTCGATAATCAGCAGGTCGCAGTCCAAAATATACTGATACATGTCCTGCATATCCGCTTCCGCGTCATGGTGAAATTTGTTCTTGGAAAAAATATCAAATAAATCGTTGGACGACAGGTATATTACCGATTGATACCTGTCAATCAGCTCCTTAGCAATGCAGTTTGTCAAAAACGTCTTCCCCACGCCGGTGCTGCCTGTAAAGATCAGATTGCCCCCCTTAGAGGCAAATCCCTCCACATATTCCCTGCACCACGCGTACACCTGTTTCATGTAGTCCGCAACCGTCATGCCTATCTGGGGAATCACTTCCCTGTTGTCATAGTATTGAAACGTAAAGGCAGAAAAATTCTCCCTTCTCAAAATCTCCTGAATATTGGACTGGGCGTAGAGAAGGGTGATCTCCTCTTTCTTAAAACACCGGCACTTCTTTCCATCCACATACCCGGTATCCTGACACTCCGGGCAGTGATAGCGCATCTCCATGTAATCCGGGTCATAGCCATAGGCCGCAAGAAGCACTGCCTTCTGCTCCCTTAAGTCCTCCAGCTGGTCTTTCAGCCGCTGTCTGGCTCTCTCATCCCCGTCCAAAAGTCTTCTGGCACAGGCCACTGCCTGGCTGCTCATGGCGTCCTCCAGCTGGCGTATCTGAGGAATCCGCCTGTAAACCTCCTTGACCCGCTCATCCTGCTCATACTTATCCTGAAACTGCCTCTGGTTATAAATCCGCATTATGGCATTATACTGGGAATTACTTAATGACATAAACCCTCCTCGCCGGAATCCGGCTCTGTTCTTTCCTTCATATTTCCTAAGAATCCCCCAGCCGCTCCTTCAGCCGCTCTATCACCATGGCGTCATAATCCGTATTCCTCTGCTCAAAATTGTGGAACTGGTTTTTGGCCGGCTTCACCGCTGCCCCAGCCTTACCGCCCCGCTTATTGTCCCGCTCCCGCTGCTGGTCCATCTTCTGAATATCCGCCATAACCCGGACTCCCCCCTTTTTCCAGTCTGTAAGGATCTTGTCCGCATAGGAAAAGCTGGGTTTGTGGATGGCCTTTAAGGTCCTGTTGCAGGCTTCCAGCACAATATCCTTGGTAAACCCAAACTCCCGAAACCACCTGCGTATCATCTCCTGTTCCGAGTTCCCGGGCCGCCGATCGCTGATGCCGAAGGCCCGCATCACCGCAAATCCTTCCTTAGAAAACGTGGAGGTGTACGCCTTAGCCTCATCCACAGTCCGAAATCCCTTCTCATGCCAGTTAATGGCAACGGATTCCAGATAGCGGATGCTGCAATGGCCGTTCTGAACACAGTACTCCACCAGATATTCCAAAAGCTCCACTGACATATGCAGCGCGTCATACAGATACGCGAACACCTCGCACTCCCTGGGAGTAAAGATCTTGTCCATGTACTTCTGGGATATGTATAAAAGCTGGGTAAAATCCTCCTGGTCCGCCAAGCGGCTTACCTGCTCCGGGGTATAGGTCTTTCTCGGAGAAGACGGAGACGGATCTGCCTTAACCGGACGGGCCTGCTCTCCTGGGGTATTGGAAGAAACGCCGGCCTCTCTCTTTCCAGCGCTTGGCACATACCCTGGCATGGGCTCCGGGACAAAGCCATTATCCGCTGTCCTTCTGCCTAAATCATTACCACCATTCCCAGATGACGCTCTTCTCCCAACATCACTGCCTATAGCCCCAGATACCGTCTTCCTCCCAACATCACTGACTATAGCCCCAGATATCGTCTTCCTCCCAACATCATCGCCTGTAGTTCCATTTCCTGATGTCGGCGCGCCCACTACCTGTCCTGCCGCCGCACCCGCCTTTTCCTGACCTCCATAGCTTCCGGCTCCTGTCTCCGCCGCATCTCTGACGCTTTCCTCCTCCAGTACTCCAAGCCGCACCCAATATCCCACAGCCCTCTTCACATCCGACTCCGTATGGTCCAGCGCATCGGCAATCTGGCCCACATCCCGAACCTGGCCCTCATGCCGCAGAATATACAGATATACTTTCACATACTCCCCATTGGCCCCTGCCATGTACTTGTCAATAAACTCATTGGCAACCATGGTTGCATTTAGTTTTAAACAACTTTTCATATCCGCAATTCACCCTGTCTTTCTTCTCTTTTCCCATCATACCATATGTCACCAAAAAAGAAAATAGCGGGAATTTATCCACCATTCCATTGTGGATAATGTGGATAATGTGCATATCAGGTCAACATAAATCCGAAAAATATGTCAAAACATGTCGAACCCCCGCATACAACGGATTCTGAAATTGGCAGACGACTTATTATGTAAATTAAGAAATCCACAGTAGTTTTCGACGGAAAATGTTGAAAACTCTGTGGATAATGTGGATAACTCATCTTCCAAGAAGGTTTTCCCCCACTTTTACGATATCTCCGGCCCCCATAGTTATCAACAAATCACCCTTGACACAATTTTCTAAAATAAATGTTTCAATCTCGTCAAACGATGAAAAGTAGTGGGCCTTTGTCCCCAGGGCCTCAACCCTCCCGGCAATATCCCCGGAACTGATGCCCAGATCATCCGTCTCCCTGGCCGCATAGATATCCGCCAGCACCACCTCGTCCGCTGCCGCCAGGCTCCGGGCAAACTCGTCAAGAAACGCCTTTGTCCTGGTGTAAGTGTGAGGCTGGAACACACACCACAGCTTCCTGTGGGGATAATTCTTCGCCGTAGCCAAGGTAGCCGCTATCTCCCTGGGATGGTGGGCATAATCGTCAATAATAGTAACCCCGCAGATCTCCCCCTTTTTCTCAAACCTGCGGTCCGTCCCCGCAAAATTCGCCAGCCCTCTCTTAGTATGTTCCAGGCTGACTCCCAGCTCCCGGCACAGCGCGATCGCCGCCAGAGCATTGTAAACATTGTGCTCCCCAGGCACCCCGAGGGTAATGCTCTCTGCCTTCTCCCCGCCTATGAGTAAGTCAAAAGTATCCCGCGCGTATTCATCATACGTAATATGGCCCGCACTGTAGTCACTGTCAGCACCTTTCCCCACTGTTACCACCCGGCAGGATAAGCCTTCTATAATCTCCTGAAACCGATCAATATCACTGTTGATGATCAGCACTCCGTCATCCGGCAGCTTCTCGGCAAATTTCCGGAACGAACTGCGGATGTGGTTAATATCCCTAAAATAATCCAGATGATCCTCCTCAATATTCAGGATTACCGCCATATTGGGGAAGAAAGAAAGAAAGCTGTCCGTGTACTCGCAGGCCTCCGTGACAAAAATATCAGAACCTCCCACCCGGATATTGCCTCCAATGGAATGGAGGATACCTCCGACCGATATGGTAGGATCTTTCTCTGCCGCCATAAGGATCTCCGCTGCCATAGATGTGGTGGTAGTCTTCCCGTGAGTCCCTGCAATCCCGGCAGCGTATCTGTAATTTTTCATCATCTGCCCTAAAAGCTGAGCCCGGCTCAGCATAGGAAGCCCCGCCTTTTTCGCCGCCTGAAACTCCGGGTTATCCTCATGGACAGCCGCCGTGTAGACAACTACGCCAATCTCCCCATCCAGCTCCTCAATATTAGAAGCCTGCTGCCCGTAAAACACCCTGGCCCCCTTTGCCCTGAGATGTTCTGTCAACTCTGATCTATGAGAATCCGAACCGGACACTGCAAAGCCCTCCTCCATGAGGATCTCCGCCAGGCCGCTCATACTGATGCCTCCGATTCCGATAAAATGTACATGCTCCGGTTTCTGAAAATCTATCTGATACATACTGGCCTCCGCCTTTTCCTTAATTTAGGACCATCATAATCCGCCCTTTCCTTATTATAATAAAAAAAGACGAGAAAATCTACACAATCTCCCGTCTTTCTTTCATTAATCTTCCTACTGCTGCCATTACGCTTTTCCACGGTCAGCGCGGTAAACGCGCAGACATGTCTGAACTGTTACCTACTGCCTTCCTGCTTCCATCTCCTCCATCGTAGGGTAGGAAGCGATGGCTCCATGCTTTGTGACGCTGATGCCGCAGAATGCATTGGCAAACTCCAGGTATTCTGCCATCTTTTCACCGGTCACCTTTCCCAGGCTCTCCGCAGTCACCCCGTCCTCTGCCAGGCAGTGCAAAAAGGAACCAATAAACCCGTCTCCGGCTCCTGTTGTATCCACAGCCTTCACTTTCTTCCCGGCTGCTGTCCCCTTATCATGAGCCGTATAGCACTCCGCCCCGTCAGAACCCTTTGTGTAAATGACCATGCGGGTATTGCCCTTAAAAAGCTCCGGAAGCGCCTTCTCAATATCACTGTGGCCGGTAATAAACTCCAGCTCCTCATCCGATATCTTCAGCACATGGGCAAGGGGCATAAACTCCAGGACCGCCTCCTTAAGCTTCCCTGTATCCTCCCAAAGCTGCAGCCGCAGATTCGGGTCAAAACTGATAAGAGCGCCCTTCTTAACAGCATATTCAATGGCCTTTCTGTGAGCCTCCTTCATGGGGAAATCCCCCAGGGACACCGAACAAAAATGAAGGGCAAACGCATCCTCAAACCACTCTTCCCTCACATCCTCCGCCTTTAAAAGCATATCCGCCCCCGGCTTCCGGTAAAAAGAAAACTCCCGGTTCCCGTCCCCCTTAAGGGCCACAAACGCCAAAGAAGTATTAGCCTCCCTGGTTCTCTTCACATACTGACACCCAATCCCGCAAGCCGCGAACGTCTCCATGATCTTATCCCCAAATGGGTCGTCCCCCAGCTGAGTGATCATAGCCGCCTCTCCGCCCAGCTTCACGAAAGCCCCGCATACATTAGCCGGCGCGCCGCCTACAGCAGGCTGAAACCCTTTTACATGTTTCAACTCTTTCCCGGTCTCCTCCGGAATAAAGTCGATCAAAGCCTCTCCGATTGCCAGCAATCTCTTCATACAAAAATCTTCCTCCTTTTTATTTCCCGCTTGTGGGGATAAACCGCGCGATCCGACCTGCAAACTCCGCGATATTCTGGGTCTGCAGGATCACTCTCCCCGGCCCTACAAGTTTAGTCAAGAACAGCCCCTCACCGCCAAAAAAAATATTCCCCAGCCCTTTTACCGTCTCGATCTCATATCCAACAGTCTTCTCAAAAGCCACCACATTGCCCGTATCCACCTTAAGCACCTCCCCGGCGCCCAGATGCTTTTCCACCATGTCTCCGTCGATCTCCAAAAACGCCATGCCCTGGCCGTTAATATCCTGAAGAATAAATCCTTCCCCTCCGAAAAGCCCGGCGGAAAATTTCTTTGTAAATGTAATATCAAGATTCACGCTGTCCTGGGCGCACAAAAACGCCCCCTTCTGACAGATCAGCCCTCCGTTTACGCTGACATCAACCGGCAGGATACGCCCTGCCACTGTGGACGCGAACGCGATCATAGCCCCGGCCCGCCTTGCCTGATAAGTGGCCATAAACATCGACTCTCCGGAAAACATACGGCCCAGCCCCTTCATCAGGCCCCCTTTTGTGTTGGTGGACATCTCCACCCCATCGGTCATCCATGCCATACCCCCTGACTGGGTGTACATACTCTCCCCTGGCACGTCAAACATCACCTCAATGGCTGGCATCGTGTCTCCAATAATCCGATACTGCATAGACTTATTCTCCTCTCCCTGATATAAAATCCGTTCTTAACTTAATCTTATCGCATCCCATGAAATGATTCAAGTTTTTTTGCCTGTTTTTTGCAAAATTTACGAACTTACTATGCCATTTTTCCCTGTTTTGATTTATAATATAGACATCAATGAGAAAGGACCCTTTGTCATGAATTTTATAAAAAAATTCATCCGTTTTCTGTTTGCCGCTATATTCAGTATCTTAGGCGCCATCGGATGGCTTTTGCAGACTCTGCTTCAAACCGTCACTGTGGCCCTCATCCTCTGTCTTATTGCGGGAGCTGTTGTCTTTATGAAAGTAAAGCCCCATCTGGAGCGAAGTCGGCAGGTGGCTTATGATACCCTGGCTCAGATGGAACGGGATGATTTCAGTATGCTCTCCGACACGGAAATCTTTGATAAGGATGGAAAGCGCATCGGCCTTATCAATGCCGGCCACTACGAGTATGTGGATATTTCCAAGATCAGCCTGAATCTTCAAAACGCCTACATAGCTCAGGAGGACCGCCGCTTTAAGATCCACAACGGCGTTGACTGGATCGCCACTACCCGGGCGGGCCTGGCCCTTATTAAACACAGGGGCGCCATCACCCAGGGCGGAAGCACCATTACCCAGCAGATCATCAAGAATACCTACCTGACCCAGGAAAAAACGTTTACCCGGAAGATGGTGGAGATCCTTCTTGCCCCGGAGATTGAGAAGACCTACTCCAAAGCTGATATCATGGAATTTTACTGCAACACCAACTTTTACGGCCACCAGTGCTACGGCGTCCAGGCTGCCAGCCGCTATTATTTCGGGAAAAACGCTTCGGACCTGGACGTCCACGAGGCCGCCGTACTGGTGGGGATCAGCAACAGCCCCTCAGCTTACGACCCGGTTCTCCACCCGGACGCAGCCCTGAAAAAGCGCAATGAAGTGCTGAAAAGTATGCTGGAGGTGGACATGCTCACCCAGGAAGAGTACGAAAAAGCCGTCTCCCAGTCCCTGCGCGTCATCCAGGAACAGCAGGAGGGAACCGACGACAGCTATCTCACCAGCTATGCCATCCACTGCGCCGCCCTGGAGCTGATGAAGCAGGAGGATTTTCCCTTCCGCTACACCTTCTCGGACAAGCCGGATTATGACGCCTACATGGAAAAATACACGGCAGCTTACAACGAAAAGAATGACTCCATCCGAAACGGCGGATACAAAATCTACACCTCCCTGGACCAGAACATCCAGAACATGCTCCAAACCAGTCTGGACGAGGTCCTGTCCTCCTACACGGAACTTCAGGACAACGGCAAATACGCTCTCCAGGGAGCCGCGGTCATTGTTGATAACCAGACCAACTATGTAGTGGCTATTGTAGGAGGCCGGGGTACGGAGGACCAGTTTAACCGGGCCTACCTAAGCGCCAGGCAGCCGGGCAGCACCATCAAGCCTCTTCTTGACTACGGCCCTGCCTTTGACACAGGAGAATACTACCCGTCCCGCATTGTAGACGACCACCAGTGGGACGATGGCCCTGCCAACAGCGGCGGACACTACTACGGGCCTGTGACCGTGCGGGAGGCCTTAAACCGCAGCCTTAACACCGTTGCGTGGCAGGTGCTGGAGGACATTGGCATTGACACCGGCTTAAGCTACCTGGACAACATGCAGTTCCAGAGGCTGACCTATGTAGATAACGGAGTCCCGGCCCTTAGTATAGGTGGTTTTACCAACGGAGTCCGGGTAGTGGACATGGCCAAAGGGTTCAGCACCCTGGCCAACAATGGGGTATACAATGACAGAACCTGCATCCTGAAGATTGAACATGAGCAGGAAGGAGACCTTACTGCCCGCTCCTTTGCGGTTACCAGACAGGTTTACACCATTGACACCGCCTTTATGCTTACAGACATCTTAAAAGGAACCATCAGCTCCCCCTACGGAACCGGACGTGCTTTAAAGCTTTCCGTTGACATGCCTGTTGCCGGAAAGACTGGCACCACCAACAGCAGCAAAGACACCTGGTTCTGCGGCTACACCCGCTACTACACCGGAGCTGTGTGGGTGGGCTATGACACGCCCCGGTCCATGCCTGGCATCTTTGGCAGCACCTACGCAGGGGTGATCTGGAAAAATGTTATGAACCAGCTTCATGAAGGACTGGAACCCTGGGACTGGGAACAGCCAGAGACGGTTGTAAAGGATTCCTATGACCCAGCCACCGGGGCAAGGCTTCATCCTACTTATGTGATCGCTTCCCGGGACGGTTCGTCCCGGAAGCCGTCCTCCACTAGCGCAGCGGCCCCTCCCGCCGCGCCTCCTGCCGCGCCTGCAGCTCCTCAGCCGACGGAAACCGCTCCGGCCCCGCAGGAGACGCAGCCGGAAGAGACAACTCCGGCTCAGACTCTGCCCCGGCCCATAGGCCCCGGATATGCTCCTACTGTGCCCAGCACGGAAGCCGCGGGCGTTTCCGACAATTCCCCGGATGTCCTGGTGACTCCGGAGACGCCGCCCTGGGCTTCGGCAGGCAGAAATACTCTGCTTTTCACCTCTGCGGAGACGCCTGATGCCGGCGAGGCAGTATTCTTTAAAACCTCCGTAACCGGACCGGGAGCCCAGTCCCAGGGACCAGGGCAATCAGAAAGGGAGACAGATCCCGCCACCGTTCCTGTAAGACCAGGGCCGGGAGTCACTCCGCAAGTCTCCCAGCCGGCTGTGCAGGAGACTGAGGGGCAACCGGAAACTGCGGAAGTTTCCTCCCCTGCCCCAGCGCCGACACCGCCCGCCCCCCAGCCGTCGGACACCCCTTATGTAGAGCCGTCCCCTCAGGCAGGTACTCACCTGGTAGACTATTTCAGCAACAGCGCAGAACTGCGCGCCAGCCAGCACCTTACGGACAAGACCCAGAGCAGGCTGGTAGAGGAACTGGAAGGGCTTATCACCGCATTTGAAAATAAGACCATCAACTCTGCGGATGATGTCTACACCGTCCGTCAGGATTACAAGGACATCTCCGCAAAACTAAAGCAGGTTCAGGACGGGGAAGACCGGCGCCGCCTTTATGACCGGTGTGAAAGCCGCTGGCTGGAATTTTCCTCCATCATTGATACTATGGGAGAAACCATCCGGGTTTATGAGGAAAAACAAGACCTGCTGGAACAGCAGCAGCACAGAAAGGCAGAGGAACAAGCGGCCCTTGACCGAAAAAACCAGGAGATTCAGGACAGGATCACTTCCTTTGAGACTGCGCTGCAGATGCTGGAGGCCATGGAGTATCAGTCCCAGGACGCAGAAAGCCTGGCGAACACTGCCATTGCCAAGCTGGGAGAATTATACGGGTATGCGGATACGGAAAGTTACCGGATACGCCTGGACGCTGCCATCCGCCGCATCCGCTCCCTTCCTACGGAAGCTGAGTGGAATGCCCAGGAGGCCCAGAAAAAGGCTGACGCCATATCCCAGGGCGCAAAAGAACAGCAGGCCCTGTACCAGACCCTAACAGCAGAAAAACGTTACTGGAACACGCCATCTTACGGACCAGGGAGGAACTGACATTGGACAAGATATCTTTTGAAAACGAGAAGGACGCAGACGCTCTTATGGATGAGCTAAGTCCCAGGGTGGAATCCCCCTCAGAGATTTCAGAACTGGCTTCCACTGTGGCTATTCCTCTGGATACACCTGTAAAAGACGGTTTGGGGAATGGAAAAAGAACTGGCGGCTCAAAGGACACGCTAAAAAATTCCGGAAAAGCAAAGAAAAAGACAACGGCAAAAGACAAGCCTGCCGCTGCTTCCACAGACGCGGCAGCTGTCTCTGTTCCGGTCCGCCACTGGTTCGTGACTCTGATGTGCATGAATATTCCCATTATTGGCTGGATCTATCTCATGATTCTGGCCTGCAGCCCCTCCAAGGGACCAAGGCGGGACTTTGCCAAGGCGTATCTGCTGTATAAGCTGATATTCCTGCTATTGTCCCTGGCGATTCTGGCTGTGGCTGTGCATTATGGGCTGGAGGTTCTGAATAAGGTTTTGGCTTATATGGAGATGTTGTAGTAAAGAGAATGCATCCAATATCAACAGGAAATGCCCTGCTTTTGATATTGGATGTTACTGTTCACAGTTGTTGTATAATTGAGTGAGCAAAAGGGCGGGGTCAGATCCAGTCCGTCCGAAACCAGGGATTATGAGTAGTCAAAAATACATGCTTTCCATTTTCCATGCATGACCTATTGACAAAATACCTGCATAATCTTCTTTGCAAGTCTCGGGTTCAAAGCATGGTCAAAACTGTCTACCGCAAAAACAGGAGGTACCTGGGAATGTATAGCAAGACACAGCATAAACAGCACATACAACGCACCCTCACTGGCGTCATATCCTGTAAAATTCACTGTATTCTTCATGAAACGGTCTTTGAATTGTATAATCTGACGTGTAGTTGGAATATTGGAATTCAAGTCCGTCTTCTTGGGAGAATCAATGAAATCTTCTCTTCATTTTCTAAAAAGGTTTCAAACCGGTATCTACAATCCCCGGTATCTACAGGAGGGACCAGGCTGACATTATACTGAAACCGCTCTGTATCCTGCCGCCATTCCACTGACAGGCCAATGGCTTCCAGAATGGTTGATTTTCCGTAACCATTGGCTCCAATGAAAACATTAATCCTTCCTGGCTCAAAGGAGGTGTCATACAAGGACTTAAAATTTTTAAAAGAAATTTTTTTCAGGTTCAAGTCTATGATCTCCGTCCATCCATTCCCAACCTCTCCTCCATCATCTTCCTCAAACAGTCCACAGTCTCTCCGGCTGTCTGCCCCGTCTCATCCACCGTAATATCCGCGTATCGCTCATAATAAGGCACCCGCTCGTGATACAGATCCAGAAGCGTCATCCCATCTTTCAGCACCACTCCTCTATCCACCAGGTTGCCAAGCCGGGCTTTCACGTCCTCATAGCTCAATTTCAGATACACAATGGTGCTGATCTCCTTTAAATGCTCCATGGCTTCTTTTCCGTATATTACGCTTCCCCCCGGCGCGATCACCGACCGGTCCACATCCAGGGAAGCATTGATACGGTTCTCCACAGCCATAAATCCATCCAGCCCTTCCTGGGCGATGATCTCCTTCAGCAGTCTCTTTTCCCGCTCCTGGATCACAATATCCACATCCACAAAAGAAAACCCCAGACGCTTGGCCAAAAGAACGCCCACCGTGCTTTTCCCGGAAGCCGGCATTCCCACCAGCGTAATATTTCTGTCCTTTTTCGTCACTTCCGTCTTCCTTTCTTTTGAACCGAATAGCCAAATTTGCCCAGCTTTTCCCCCAAAAGAAAATACTCTCCATGGGAGTAGGCCACCAGGCCTGTATCATTCAAGTGAAACTTTCCCTTTTCATCCATGTATGCCTTGTCCACAGTCACACCCACAACCTCTGCCAGAAACATATCATGACTGCCCAGCTCCAATACCTGGCTGACGCGGCACTCTAAGTTTACCGGGCTCTCCTGGATGCCCGGCGCCTGGATGAAGGAGGAGCTTAAAGGCGTCAGCTTCATATCCTGAAACTTATCCACGTCTCTTCCTGATCTTACGCCGCAGTAATCCGCCGCAAAAACAAGGTCCTTTGTCACCAGATTGACCACAAATTCACCGGTGTCTTTTATCATATCATAGCTATACCGATCTTTTCTCACAGAGACAGATACCATCACCGGGTCTGAACAGACCGTGCCTGCCCAGGCCACGGTAATGATATTTGGCCTTTCACCCGGACGGCCGCAGCTGACTATGACCACAGGAACAGGATACAGCATATTGCCCGGCTTCCACACTTCTTTTAATTGTTCCATAACATTTCCCCTTTGGCACAGACCATCTTTCTAATCATTGTCAGGCATCAGCTTTACCACGATCATCATCTGCCGCACAAACGCGCCCTCCTCAAGGTCCAGATCATCCATATGGCTTACTTCCGGTAATTCCACAAGCTCCTCTTCCAGTTCCACACAGATCCAGTTGTAGGCGGCTTCCCTGGCATTATCCATGGTGTCTTCCAGGTCCGGTCCGTCCGCCTCGCAGCCCTCCAGATCCGGGAAATAGGCGTGATAGCCTTCGTCCTCCTTGTGAGGGGTAAAAACCGCCGGGTAAATAAATGTCATAATCCATCCTCCTGGTTCAAAATCCTGCCGCTACGCCTGCAGCGCCATTCCAATAGCAGGGATCAGCTGTTTCTTGCGGGACACCACGCCTGGAAGCTTTACCACGCTGCTCTGCCCGTCCTTGCCGTCATCCTCAATGTGGAACGCGCCCAGGATCATCTTCTTTGCCCCAATCCCCTCGCAGATGAGCATAGTAGACTCATCCAGAATATTGGTCAGCATAAAGAACATCATGTCCACGCCTCTCTGATGCTTGTGGGCCTCAGTGATATACACCAGAAGCCGCTCTTTTAAAGAATCCAGCTCCTGCTCATTGAGGGAGCTTATCTGCCCCACGCCAAAAGACACCTTTCCCGCTGTAAACCGCTTAAAATCCTGATAAAAAATCTCCTCATCCGTCTTGTCCTTTAGGTTGCTGCCAGCGGTAAACATCTCCCTGGCATACTCCTCCAGCCGGATTCCCGCAATACCCGCCAATTCCATGGCAGCCTTCCTATCAACCTCCGTGCAGGTAGGCGAACGGAACAGCAGAGTATCGGAAATAATAGCGCTGCACAAAAGCCCCGCAATGGCTTTCTCCACAGCCACCCCGGCCTCCTGGTACATCTGGTACACGATCGTAGCCGTACAGCCAAGAGGCTGATTCCGGAAAAATACAGGCGATATGGTCTCAATAGTCCCCAGCCTGTGGTGGTCAATGATCTCCATGATCCTGGCATTTTCCACCCCGTCCACAGCCTGGGTCTTCTCGTTGTGGTCCACCAGGATCAGCATTTTCCCCTGAGCCCCCAACAGATTTCGCCGGGATATCATGCCCTCATACTTGCCGTTTTTGTCTAGAACCGGGAAATCTCTGTGACGCTTGCTGGCCATCACATCCTTAATCTCATCAATAATATCGCTATCCTCAAAGGTAATCAGATTCTCCGTCTTCATGAAATAGCTGATGGGCATGCTCTGATTCACCAGCCGGGCTACGGTGTATGTATCATAGGCAGTGGCAATAACCGTACATCCCCGCTCCTGTGCCAGCTTTTTGATGGTCATGGACACGCCCGCCCCCTCGCAGACAATGATACAGGCAGCCTCCATCTCGATGGCGCAAAGCTGGGACTCATACCGGTTGCCCAGAATGACCAGATCATTTTTATTAATATAATATTCCATTAAATCCGGGTTCGCGGCGGCGATCAGCACCTTTCCCTCGGAAAAGTAGGCATCCTTATCGCCTACCACCAGATCTCCCTCCACCGTCTCGATAATGTTGGAGTACTGGGTGTTTGCCTTGGACAAAATGCTGCTGTCGTACACATTCATGTAGGATTTGGTAATATCGCCAACCGTAATAAGCCCCTCCAGGATGCCGTCGTCGGTCACCGCCGGAAGGGTCACCACATTGGCCTCCTGCATAATATTCCACGCCTTTTTCAGGGAAATATTTTTCTTCACCCCTTTGGTCTGGCGGATCTCAATATCCCGCACCTGTGTCCTTACATGCTCGATCAGCTTTGGAGCCTCCACGCCGAAATAATCCAGCACAAACTGGGTCTCTCCATTTACCTGCCCTGCCCTGCCAGGCTGAAACTCCAGTCCGGTCACCTTGCGTTTCAGATTCGCGTAGCTGATGGCGGAACAGATAGAATCCGTGTCCGGGTTCTTGTGTCCGATTACAATAGTCTTTTTCTTATCATATTCAGCCATAGTCCCTCCCATATTTTTATAAATACCCTTTCATAATTGCCCCGGCTGGCTGCCAACCGGGGGCCCCTCTGTCTATCCTAACACCAGCCTGGCAGCGCCGTAGATACCTGCGTCATTGCCCAGCTTTGCAAGACCCACGGTCCCTCTGTTCTCGGAGATCGGCATATACTGGGCATAGTGGCGGTTAATAACCTCAATCAGGTACTGACCGGCTTTGGACACGCCGCCGCCGATGACAAACATCTGCGGATCCACCGTGAGAGCCAGAGATGCCAGGGCAACACCCAGGTAATGGCCCACAACCTCCATAACCTCCAGCGCCAGGGCATCCCCTGCCTTAGCCGCATCCAGCACATCTTTCGCCGTCACCTGATCTCCCACCTCTCTCAGCACAGAAGGGGTGTCGCTGGCAGCCATCTTTCTTCTGGCCTCCCTGGCGATGCCGGTAGCGGAGGCAACCTGCTCCAGACAGCCTACGCCGCCGCAGTTGCAGTGCTCTGTCTCCTCGTCCCTTACATGGATATGGCCGATCTCACCGCCCAGGCCATGCTTTCCGGTGATGATCTGCTCGTCAATAATCACGCCGCCGCCTACGCCGGTCCCAAGGGTTATCATGACAATATCCGTAAACCCTTTGCCGCCGCCCTGCCACATCTCGCCCAGAGCCGCCACATTGGCATCATTGCCGCACTTCACAGGAAGTCCTTCCAAAAGATCGCTTAATTCCTTTGACGGATTTTTATCTCTCCATCCGAGGTTCACGCACACTTCCACATGCCCGTCAGGCATTACCGGCCCCGGAACTCCCATGCCTACGCCTTCTATGTCCTTAAAGGAAACATTCTCCTGGGCCAAAACCTGATGAAGAATGGAATCCGCGATATCGGCGATAATGTATTTGCCGCCATCGTCTTTTCTTGTGAGAATCTCCCACTTTTTCACCAACTCTCCCGTAGTCTCAAATAATCCCAGCTTTACACTGGTCCCGCCTACGTCAACGCCAATACATTTTTTCCCCATAGTTTCTCTCCTTTATGTATTTTATAGTTCTTCTATAGTTTACAACAAAAGGAATGAACTGCGCAAGAGTTATACACAAGTTCATCCCTTTTTATTTTTCTACAGCGATCTCACCGTCTCAACTACGTGGTCCACCGTAAATCCGAAATGCTCAAACAGTTGGCTTGCCGGCCCGCTTGCCCCAAACCCGTTCATGGTCACGCAGGCTCCGTCAAGACCAGTATAGCTTCCCCATCCGAAATCGCTTCCGGCTTCCACCACAACCCGTTTTCTCACGGATTTAGGAAGCACAGACTCCTGATACTCTCTGGTCTGTTCCTCGAATAATTCCATACAGGGCATGGACACCACCCGGATCTTTCTTCCTTCTGCTTCCAAAACATCCTTTGCCTTAAGGGCCAGACTCACCTCGGAACCAGTGGCGATCAAGATCGCCTCCGGCGTTCCCTGGCAGTCAGCCAGCACATACCCGCCCTTTAGCGCCTCTCTGGAGGAACCCTGAACCGGCTCCAGATTCTGTCTGGTAAGCACCAGGGCCGTAGGCGTCTTCCTGGATGTGACGGCGCTGTACCACGCAGCTGCGGTCTCCACGGAATCGCAGGGACGGAACACATGGAAATTAGGGATCGCCCGCAGCATGGACAGATGCTCTACCGGCTCATGGGTAGGCCCGTCCTCCCCCACTCCAATACTGTCGTGGGTCAATACATAGGTCAATGGCACCTGCATAAGAGCTGACAGTCTGGCCATAGGCTTCATATAATCACTGAACACGAAGAACGTAGCCACGTAAGGCCGAAGTCCGCCGTGAAGCCCTATGCCGTTGCCAATAGCAGTCATGGCAAGTTCCCGGACACCGAAATGGATATTGCAGCCCTCCGGCGTGTCCCTGGTAAAATCACCTTTTCCGTTCATGGTAGTCTTGTTGGACGGAGCCAGATCCGCGGAGCCGCCAAAGAGGTTAGGCAGTTTATCCGTCATATAGTTAAGGATCTTTCCGGAAAGGCTTCTGGTGGCTTCCGGCTTGTCCCCATGTAACCAGAACTTCTCATCCTCCTCAAACCCGAAGCCCAGGCTGGTATCATGATATTGATTCCACAGCTCCTCCATCTGGGGGTATTCCTGACAGTAGGCGGCAAACATCACGTTCCACGCAGCCTCGGTCTCGGCCTTGTCCTGGGCGATCTGCGCAAAATGATCATAAACTTCCTGTGGAACAAAGAAATCCTCTTTTGACGGCCAGCCAAGGTTCTCTTTTAACGCAGTTACATTATCCGTCCCCAGCGGCTCTCCGTGGGCGCTTGCCTTGCCCTGCTTGGCCGGGCAGCCGTATCCGATCTCTGTCTTTACCGTGATAAAGGACGGATGCCGGGTATCTTTTTTCGCCTCCTCAATGGCGGCGCCAATGGCCTCCAGGTCATTACCGTCCTCCACAGTGAGGGTCTGGAAACCAAGGGCAGCCATGCGGGCGGTTACATCCTCGGTAAAAGCCAAGTCTGTGCTTCCCTCGATGGAAATGCGGTTGGAATCGTACAAAACGATCAATTTATGAAGGCCCATGGTGCCTGCAAGGGAAAACGCCTCGTAGGAGATCCCCTCCATCATACAGCCGTCGCCGCCTAAAACATAGGTATAGTGGTCCACAACAGGATAGTCTTCTTTGTTAAAAACAGCGGCAAGATGGGCTTCTGCCATGGCCATGCCTACAGCCATACCCATACCCGCACCTAAAGGACCGGTGGTAGCCTCCACACCGGGAGTACATCCGTATTCCGGATGGCCTGGGGTGAGGGACCCCAGCTGACGGAAGTTCCTGATATCTTCTATAGACAGATTGCCGTAACCAAACAGATGGAGCAGGGAGTACAAAAGCATGGAACCGTGTCCGCCGGACAGTATGAACCTGTCCCTGTTGGGCCAGTCCGGGTCAGCCGGATTGTGATTCATGTGGTTTGCCCAAAGTTCGTAAGCCATGGGAGCCGCGCCCAGAGGGAGACCTGGGTGGCCGGAGTTGGCTTTCTGAATAGCGTCAGCCGAAAGGGTGCGGATGGCGTTAATGGACAGCTGTTCAATCTCTTTCATTTGTGATAGCCTCCTAATGTAGTTTGATCTCTTTGATCACCTGGGGTCCTGTGACAATGATCTTGTTGGAAAAACTGCCATTGCCAATCCTTGATACCGGGAAATCAAATGTGCCTTCGTATTTCAAATTGCCAAATCGATTATATATCCTACATGAATCTTCATTATACAAAAAGATGTTATCCCCGTCAATATCTACATGGGCATAGTCATAGCTAAAATCTTTGCTAAATATGTGATTTCCTTCCTCGGAGTACAGATCCAACCGATAATCATATTCTCCGTTGACACATTTTACGATGATGCCCGCATAGTTTCCTCCATAGAAAATGGTTTTTATCTCTTCTTCTACAGGGACCTGTTTTAACAACTCCGGGGACATGACATCAAGGGAGCTGTAAAAGGATATGCTGCTGTCGGCAAATGCTACGGAATAGATATCGTCTAAGTAACACACTTTTGGTATCATGCTGCTGTCATACATCTCATGAAAACCGCCTACCATACGGGTGGAAACATTTTTTCCAACCTCTGAAAAATTATAAAATGCCACCCGGTTTTTCAGTTGGCCGCCTTTTAGGTAGATATAGGAACCCATGAGAAGGCTTCCGTCGGGAGACAGGCTGATGTCTAAAGGGTGCCCAATCTCGCCGTTGAGATAGCTGGTGATTCCAAGATCCAGACGCGCACCTTCTTTGGTGTAGTAGTAAATGTGGCTGGCGGTTGAGGACTGGAGGATGGCCGCCACCAGGCCCTTGGCTGATATGGTGATCTTGGTGATGGGCATCTCTGTGGTGGCTGTCCCTATGGGGCCTTCTTTGTTGAAAATATGTATGGTGTTTCCTTGTTGGTCGGCTATGGCGGCGTAGTCCCCGTTAACCGCTATGATGGGGGTGTGCATCTGGTAGGATTGTATCCAGACATCCTTTCCTTTGGCGTCGATGTAGGAAGCGCCGTCTTTGCTGTATTTTATCATGTTGTCGCCGAAATGGGCAAAGGCTACAAATCCGGTGTCGTCCCGCTCGAATTTCCGCTCCCAGGATACGGAGGCTTCCTTGTACTGGTAGCTGCGGTTGTACCAGTAGTTGGCTATGGTGGAAATGGTGATGGCGATGACAATGGTTAAAAAAATCAGGAGATGACGGCGGCGGGTGCGGGTCTCGGCTTTTTTGATGATCTGGCCGGTGTCCTCCTCCTGAGGGGAGGAGGGGTGGGGGGCGCCGGTGATGATGCGGCTGCGTAGTTGGTTTTTTCTGGATTCTCTGCTCATGGAACTCATGTCTGTCATATCTTTGGTTCTCCGTTTTTTTTTGGGGGCGAGGTGGGGCTTCGTCTTTGCTTGGGATTGGGTGGGTTGCGCTGCGCTTAAGCTTCGCCCTCGGCTCGATTCCGCTTCGCTCCATCTTTGCTTGGGATTAGCTGAATTGCGCTGCGCTTAAGCTTCGCTTGGCTTGGCTCGATTCCGCTTCGCTCCATCTTTGCTTGGAATTAGCTGAATTGCGCTGCGCTTAAGCTTCGCCCTCGGCTCGATTCTGCTTCGCTCCATCTTTGCTTGGGATTAGCTGGCTTGCGCTGCGCTTAAGCTTCGCCCTCGGCTCGATTCCGCTTCGCTCCATCTTTGCTTGAATTGAGAGGTGGTCGCGGTATCGACTCCGCAGTGCCGCTCAATTCCGCTACGCTCCATTTCGCTCACGGGCTTCGCCCTATGAAAAAAGGCAAGGAAAAAGCTGCTTACGTGCCAGCACGACGCATCTTTTTCCTTGCCTTTTTTCGCACTGCTCATTGCTTACGTGGACATTATACCACACCTCTCCCCCCTAAGGAAGAATCAATTTCTGACCGGATATTATTTTATCCGCGCTTTCTAAATTATTTAACTGGCATATTTCGTCTACTCTATTTAAGCTACTATACACTTCTAAGCATATACTATACAGCGTCTGCCCGTCTTGCACTACATAGGTCCTATATTCTCCCTGGCCTGCTTGGGCTGGCTGAGCTGGTGGCGGGGTTGTTTCTTGTGTTCGTGTGTTTGGCGCGTTGTTTTCTTGGCTGCTTTGCTCTGCCAGACTGCCTTGTTGGGGATCGTTCCCATTTTCCTCTTGGACTGTCCCGCCTGTATTTTCGCCGGCTTGTCCTCCTGCGCTGCTGTCCACTGTGGTTGTCTGTTCCTCTCCTGGATATGTGGGGGACATGGTCTCTGTTCCGACTGTTGGCGAGACTTTCCCCTGGGCTTCTTCTACCAGCAGTTCGTCGCCTTCGCCCAGTTCACTGTAATCCTTGTAATCTCCGTACAGCTCGTCCCCTGACATGGCTGCTACGTCGTCTTTTTCTTTTGCGGCAACAGGAAACGCGGAGGTCAGCACAGATTCCATCTCTCTCATTTTCTCATAATTGTTAAACATCACCACGCCTCCTGCCAGCACCACGATAGACAGGGCGCTACACAGGCTGCCCAGAACGCGGATGGTTCCGCGTCTGGAAACGGCCTGGATCTTGTTGTCTTCCATTCTCTGACGGAAATCACGGATCACGGTGTCTCCGCTTCCTGACTCCACACGGCGGGCATCCTTGCGCAGTATCATGTAGTCCTGCATCATTTGGTTCCGCTCATAATAAATACTGTATCCCCGCAGTTTATAAAATCCATCCTCTGATGTTATGTAAACTGCTTCCTCCCCCTCCAGACCGGAGTTAAGGTACATCAGCTGATTTTTTCCGGCAAAATACTGTCCATGTTCTTTCCAGTAATTCAAAGGACTCAGCGTGCTTCCCGGAACACCGCACAGAAACCACCCTAAGATCACCCGCTTGGGGAACATCTGCTCCATGCCCTGGTAGGCTTTTTTCCAGGCAGGTTCCGTAAAGGCCACCTTTTCCCCGTTTTCTGTTACCTCTTCCATCTCCATGGCGCCATCCACAAATAAATACGGTGTTCCGTCGTGTTCCTCCACATTGCCCAGCAGTATCCCTACCCGCAGGTCTTGTCCGCCCCGCGGATAAAGCCGTTTCAGATACGTATTCACATAGTCTTCCAGATATAACCGGACAGACTGATCTCTTTCTCCTATCTGCCTGATATTTTTCGGCAGCTTCGGAAATGGATTATATAATTCTCCCATAGGCTCACCCCGCTATCATTCTTCATTACACTAAGACGAATCATAGCACGCTTCCTATGCGAAAAATGTCAAACCAAGGCCATGGATTCCCATAATTTTTCGACAATGCACACGCTCTCGCTGATACACTCCGCCATCCTCATGACCACGCTCAGCCGAATGCTCTGGAGCATCACCGGATCATAATCCCCGCAGCTGCTGACCACCCCTGTAATAAACAGATCACCTACAGACCGCAGCTCCTTGCTGACCCCAAGCCCCGGCTTCAGAGACCCGCGGCCTACCGTAATACAGCCGATATGGTCATGCATGCCCACAGACGCGTCCACGGCGATCACCAGATGGTCCTGGTAATATTGCTCCACAATGCTAAGGGTATCCTCCAGATTCATGGCATGGACCGGTCGGTTCAGCGTCCCCAGAACCCGGATATGTTTCAGCTCCCTGTCTTTTAGCTGGTATCCGATCAGCGGCCCCAGACTGTCGCCGGTGGAGCGGTCCGTGCCAATGCACAGAAGCAGCACCTTGTCCTTTCCGCTTTTGTCCAGCTCTTCCCGGATCATCATATACAGCCTGGCCGCCAGCTGGGCTGTCTCAAAATTTCGATTTGTATCATAATAATAAAGCTCCCTCTGACGAAAGGGAGCCATTCGTTTCCATACGCTCATCAATGTCTCACCTGGTCTTTATTCTTAATCCTATTATAGACCAGGTTTGTCCTGTTTATGCGTGCTGTTTTTTATATTGATCCATAGCCTCTGACAGATTGGCCGCCGTCCCATTTTCCACAATCTCCAATAACGCGTCCAAACGCTGAGGCTGTAAAAACTCTTTCTCCAGATAAGCCCCAAACTGGCTGGTGACAAACAGACTCTTATCTTTCAGTTCCCCCTCCAGATTATGCAGCTCCCCAGCCTGGAACTCGCAGGTCTCCTTTAACAGGTCCAGCTTCTCCTTATTATTGGCGCTTATCTCATCAGCAATAATATTCCTGGTAACCGTCTCAAAAGTATTAAGGGCCTCCTTTTTCTTTGCCGCTGTCTCGGCCATCATCTGTTCGATCTGGGCAATCTCGTCATCGTGCTTCTCCAGATTATAAATAGCCTCGTTCTTATCCCTCCTGATCTCCCGGGTGATCTTCCGTATCTTTTTTTCATTAGAGTACATCTGGTTCCGTATCTGACGTCCCTCTTTAATGGTGTCAGAATATCTGTCCCTACTTCGGTTACCCACCACAACATACAGCCCGCCAAACGCAAGAACACATACAAAATAGATCAGCCCCAGATACAAAGGCTTCCTCTCTGGAATCAGGAGATAACTTCCATAAGGGATCAAAAGGAAACAGATCAGAAACACGGCCAGAAACACGGCGAACTCCGCCAGCCTTCTGGGTGCAAAAAGGCGGTAATACCAGCTGCTCCTGCAAAAAGCCGGCACATGGTTCTGTTGAAACACGGTCTTTAGCTGCAATTTCAGCTGCCGGTTCTGTTCCCGGATCGGCGCTGTCTCCTCCGAGATCCGCTCCTTTATCCCCTGACTCTTTGCTTTCTCCCTCCGGGATTTCGCCTTTCTAAGCCGCTCCTGGCCTCGGTTCAGTTCCTTATCGTAACCAGACGCAAGATCCGCTGCCCTCCGCTTTATGGTCTGGCTGATGTGGTCCGCCACTGCCTTCTCCTCCGCCTCCAGCTGCCGCCTGCTCTGGTTCAGCTGCTGGTTCAAAGCTCCCTCCCTCTGCTGCATCTCATTTAGCTCCGCCACCGCCTGTCTGGCTTCCCTCAAAAATGCTCCGTAATCAGTAATGGGCTGATCCATGTACGCTTCCTCCTTGGTTCTTTATATCTGTATTCTTCATGCCTGATCTTGGCAATAGATCACTGTCCTCTTACTACCCAATGACCATTCCTGTTAGAACCCTCTCTTTCAAGTGAGCCCTCCTCCTGCAATACCTTTATAACTTTTTGGACTTGTTTTCTGGTCAGATTAAGACATTCTGCAAGCTGAATCTGCATCATCACAGGATTCTGTTTCAAATTCTGGTTTCGGTGAACTACTGGCCTCCAGAGCGTCAAGTATCTTCTTAAATCCTGTATTTCTTCCCTCGGTCAAATGTAATTCCTTTAAAAAGTCACCGATTCTACGATTTCTGTAACGCCTATTTGACACACGATAACTTTTTAGGCCCTCTATCGTTACTGAGCGATCCGGCCCCGGAAAGCTTACGATCTCAATCCTGTCATTCTCTACTCGTACTCCAATCAGCTCCCTTTCATCATACGCGCGGTGATATACAGCATTTGACAACGCCTCCTCCTCCACCACAAATGGATAATTAAAAAAGCGATCTGATTCCACTCTATCCGGAAATTGAACAACATCTATCTGGGAGTATGGAAAAAATCTATCTGGTTCCATACTAAAAAACATCAATCCAACATTCTTAGGCTTTGTATATTCAGGAAGATTGCTGATAATGTTCATGTCTCTTTAAATTCAATCCTCGCCCACTCAACAGTATCGCCTGAAAGTAATGTTTTTATATTTGTTGGTATTGCCGTATGATCCACGACCTTTCCATATTCCTACTTTTCACTCCTCAATCACCTGGATCTCCAAAAAATCAAACTCAATATGCTCAATAAAATTATCCTGCCGAAACCTTGTTTTGGCATGGATCTGAAAATCCCGCACATTGGCATCCAGCCATATAGGTTTCCCCAAGTCAAAGTAATAGCACAGTTCTTCCAGAGCCTGAAACACCATCTGGGTACGGCTCAAACTGTAATCCCCGATACAGACAGTGGTATCATCCACCAGACGGTTATCCTTCCACAATTTCCCCCACATCCGAAACATCCCTGTCCCTCCTCCCAGTCTCTCAATGGACCGCAGCGCTATATAAACCATAGTATACCGGATTTACAATCCCCTGTAAAGACAGGTCAACCAAAAAAATCCCCGGCTCCCTTCCAGGGAACCGGGAATCTCTACCATCTACAGTCTCTTAAGCAGCGCCTCTCTCTCCGCCTCGTAGCCTGGCTTTCCAAGAAGGGCAAACATATTCTTCTTATAGCTCTCCACGCCCGGCTGGTTAAACGGATTCACACCCAGCAGATACCCGCTGATGCCGCAGGCAAACTCAAAGAAATAGAACAGCTGTCCCAGACAGTACGCGTCCTGGGCCGGAATATTCACCTTAAGGTTGGGAACCTCTCCGTCTGTGTGAGCCAGGATCGTCCCGTTCATGGCGCTCTTATTTACAAAATCAACCGTCTTCCCGGCCAGATAATTCATGCCGTCCGTGTCAACCTCTTCCTCCTTCAGCACAACCTCAGCGGAAGGATCCTCGATCTCCAGAACCGTCTCAAACATGATCCGGGCTCCGTCCTGAATAAACTGTCCCATAGAATGCAGGTCTGTTGTCAGATCCACCGCTGCCGGGAAGATCCCCTTCTGGTCCTTGCCCTCGCTCTCGCCGTACAGCTGTTTCCACCACTCGGATACATAGTGAAGGCTTGGCTCATAGTTCGCCACGATCTCCACGGATTTCCCTTTTCTCAGCAGAATATTGCGGATGGACGCGTAGAGCAGAGCCGGATTCTCCTCATAGGGCGTATCCAGAGCTTTCTTTCTTCCATAAGCCGCGCCCTCCATCAGCTTGTCAATATCCACGCCGCTGACCGCAATCGGAAGCAGACCCACTGCCGTCAAAACAGAGAACCGTCCTCCCACGTCGTCGGGAACCACAAAGCTCTCATACCCTTCCTGATTCGCAAGATTCTTAAGGGCGCCCTTGGCCTTGTCCGTGGTGGCGTAGATCCTCTTATTGGCCTCTTCCTTGCCATACTTCTCGATCAACATCTCCTTAAACACGCGGAACGCAATAGCTGGCTCCGTCGTCGTGCCGGATTTGGAGATGATATTAATAGAAAAATCCTTGCCCTTCAAAACATCCTGAAGATCCCTAATATACTTGCTGCTGATGCTGTTTCCCACAAAATAAATCTCCGGAGTCTTGCGCTCCTCCTTGCCCAAAACATTATAAAAACTGTGAGTCAAAAATTCAATGGCAGCTCTGGCTCCCAGATAAGAACCGCCAATACCGATCACCAGAAGGACGTCGGAGTCACCCTGGATTTTAGCGGCCGCTTTTTTGATCCTGTCAAACTCCTCTTTGTCATAGTCAACCGGAAGGTCAATCCACCCAAGAAAATCATTCCCCGCGCCGCTTTTTGCAAGCAGCACTTCCTTCGCGCACATCACGGGCGCTTTCATGTTCTTTACTTCTTCTGCTGAAATAAAGCCGGCTGCCTTAGAATAATCAAATGTCACTTCTCTTCCCATTGTGTTCCTCTCCTTTTCTGGTATTCATGTAATACGTACACCCCCGCTTATCCGGGCCTTCCTTATTATACCACAATCCCCCCGGATTAGCGATACAATTCCCGCAAATTCCCTATAATTTTTGACAAATACGCTAACCCATCAGCCCTTACACCAGATACTGTTTCAAGATCTGCCCCACCAGCTCCAGTTCATCCGGTGACAGATCCTTGATCCACTCCCCGTCCGCCTGACTCCTCTCCCTGCTGGCGGCAATCTGCTCCAGACTGTTTTTCAGATAATCCACATCCCGCCGGCTCTTTTCTTCTGGCTTATCATCCGCCATATCCACTCCCTTCTTTCCCACGCGTCCGGCCCGACGCTGGCTGCGCATGGCGCTCTCCTCCCCACGCTCGGCCCGGCCGCCGTTTTTCCCCGGGCGCTCCGCAGGCTGGGCCTGTCCGCCCTTCTTGGCATATTCCCCCTGGCTAAGGCTTGCCAGATCCTGTCCCTTAAAATCCTGGTCCTCCTGATCCTCCCCGTCCTGGCTCTGACGGGCAGATACTCGGACTGCGCCGTCCCGCCCCCTTCTGTCCAAAGCCCGGGCCGAATCCCGATTTCCAAAACCGCCTGTCCCTTTCCCTCCGTCCCGTCTCCCGTCATCCGAAGCCGCCGCCGTCTCCCTTACCAGACGGTTAAACAGAGAATTTTCCATATAATCCTGCAGGGCATTTAAAAGCTGCTGTTTCCGCTCGCCCAGATTCGCCCAGTAGTCCGCAACCATGGTCCCCAGCCCTGTCAGGATCCCCACAGAACTATATAGCACTATGTAATAGCTGTCGCACCGATACCAATAGGCCCCAAAAGACGCCGCGCCTCCCAGCAAAAAGCACAGGATAGTCATCTGTCCCCCCAGGCTCCCCCAGCCGCTCAAAGACACACCCAAAAAGCGGTAGTTAGTCAGCTGCTTCTCCAGGTACACTCTGCTGTTGTGGATACCCTGATTTAATCGGTACGTATTTTCCGTTTTCTGCTTCAGATCCCGCAGATAGCGGTTCTTGGTCAGCGTCATATTATCCGTTTCCTTCATCAATCTTTTGTACAGGTTCCGCGCCACCAGCCTGCTGAGCAGTCCCAGGCCGCACACAGCTGCCAGCACGTACAAAGCTTTTCCTGTTTCTAAAAATTCCAGCATCATAAAAAGCTCCCCTTTCTTCACAAAATGATTTTCAACGGTTTTAATTATAACCGCCCCTTTTCATTTTGGGAAGTTCAGGGAGCCAGGAATCGTTCGTCAAATTCTCCTATAAAACGATTATGAAGTTAATCTAATTTCTCAACCAAGGCCGTAACCAGCTTTACACTGTGTTCAATAGCCTTTGCCTCAAACTCCTCATAGCTCATGATGGCGCTGTCGTCCGCTTTATCGGAAATAGCTCTGATAATCAAAAATGGAATCCCGTTCAGATAAGCCGTCTGGGCAATAGCCGCCCCCTCCATCTCCGTGCAGTACCCGTCAAATGTCTCTGTCAGCCAGGCCTTCTTCCCTTTATCTGAGATAAACTGATCCCCGCTGACAACACGCCCAACAAAAACTTCGATCTCAGGGATCACCACTGCGCAGCATTCCCGGGCCGCCTCGATCATCCGGTCGTCCCCTTTAAAGACAGAGCTATCCATCTGGGGAATCTGTCCCACAGGATACCCAAAACCAGTGGCGTCCATATCATGCTGCAGCGTATCTTTAGACAGAACAATATCCCCGATATTGATCTCATTTCTCAGAGAACCCGCGATCCCTGTATTAATGATACCAGTCACATGATACTGATCCACCAGGAGCTGACTGCAGATAGCCGCATTGACCTTGCCGATCCCTGACCTGACTACCACCACCTCTTTGCCACGCAGCGTTCCCTGATAAAAATCCATCCCCGCTGCAGAACACACAAGCACATCCTCCATCTCAGCCTTCAGATTTGCCACTTCCTCACTCATGGCCCCAATAATTCCAAGCATCATTCATCCTCCTCACTTCTATTCCATTTATCTGCGTATTCTAACACGGCTCCCTGCCAGCGTCAAGCCTCCTGTCCCCTCCGGATCAATCAGGGGAATGGCCTTTTCCCTGCCTGCGCGGGCCAATAACATAATAAAGGACGCCGCACTCCCTTCATGCAACGTCCTCCATTCCGGAAAATTCTGCTGTCCCCCTTACGGATTCGGGTTCACGATCTCCGACAGCTCAAACCTTCCGTTACTATACTTAAATTTTAATATACAGCAATTCCCCAGACGACCCTTGGGCACCACCGGACTGGTATGCTCCCAATGCCTCATAAACTGCCTGCATGAAGCCCCATGAGATACAGCCAGCACCACCTGATGCTCCTCGCGATCCATGATCTCAGTAAGCGTCCGGTTCATTCGTTCCCGTACTTCAATCTCCCCCTCACCGCCAAAGGCCTTGAAGTAATCGCCATATGGCAGTTTTGGATTCAGGTCTTCGCTCTCCCCTTCAAAAACCCCGAAATTCCACTCCTTTAATCCTTTCATACGCTTATACGGCATCCCCGTAACTATCTCTAACGTATCACAGGCTCTCTCTGATGTAGAAGAGTATGCATGGTCAAATGTAATCTGATGCTCCGCAAAATACTCCGCCGCCTTTCGCGCCTGTCCGATTCCAAGTTCTGTCAGCGGCGCGTCGCACACGCCCTGAATCTTGCGCCGCACATTGAACAAAGTCTGTCCGTGCCGCATCAAATACAATATTTTCTCCATATGATCCCGTACTCCTTTGATTAGTCTCCCCTCGAATGTCCTGCTGGCAGATTCTACCGGCATGTATGTCCCTATGACAATCCCCTTTCCGGACACCCCTCAATATCCGGAAAGCCTCCCCCAAGGCCGGAGACTGTCATCTGTAACCCGTTTTTTAACCCTCTAACGATCAGTCGCCCAGAGCTTTCTTAACCTGAGCAATAACCTTCTTGCCGTTCATGGTGCCGTAAGCCTGCATATCGATATCCTGCACGATCTTGTCAGCGCCAACTTCGCCCTGAACTTTGCCCTTAGCGAAACGAACCTGGGGCCCTAACAGAATAATGTCAGCATCTGCATGGTCTCTTGCACTTGCAACCGGGAATGCCGCGATATCGCAGTCATATCCCTCGTCTGCTGCTGCTGCCTTCATCTTGTTTACCAGAAGACTGGTAGACATACCTGCTGCACATAACAAAACAATCTTTCTCATGATAGTAGTTCTCCTTTCAAACCTTGATATATAAATTTATATTGCTTATCTTACTTATTCTTCAGCATCTCAACCATTTCTTTTACAAGGTCGATTACAACCATCGCACACATCAGATGGTCCTGAGAATGTACGACCAGAAGGCTGATGTCGATCCCCTTACCATTCAACTCATTCTGGATCAACTCGGTCTGAACCTCATGAGCCCCCAGCAAAACCTCATCCGCTTCCTTCAGCTTTGCTTCGGCATCCTCGAACTTACCTGCTCTCGCATCACGGAAAGCTTCCAGCGCCAGGCTTCTGGCATTGCCGCTGTTAACCACCAGGTTCATAATTGCTATCTCATCCATTGGTAACCCCTCCTTATTTATTTAGTCCAGAGATATGCTACTCTGAATATCATGTTTACGCAAACAGAATGCTCCATAAGAAGCGCAGCATAATGGCAATTATCATAAAAGTCCAAACCACTTTCTCTGGAGAGGTAAAGGTGGATTCCTCCGACCAGACCCGGTAAAGCCCGTAGGGAGGAAGAAATATGATCCACGCATAGGTGGCTACCCGCCACTTGGAAAGCTTATCCAGCACGTTCGGCTGCCTTGGCGCGGCCGCCAATTCCTCTTTCAGCTTCTGATTACGCTCTTTAAGCTCTGATCTCTGCTCCGATTTTTCCGCTGAGGACTTTTTCTTTCTGCCAACCTTTGAACTCATTCTGTTTCCTCCAAAACCTTATGTATTACTCCTCTGTCGGCACCTCCTGATTATTCAGCGCAATAACAAATGGCGTATAAATAACCGCAGCCACAAGGATAACGATAATCTGGGAAATACCCGCAGTGATACTTCCGCCGCCAGCCAGGAAACCACACAGGAACGGAGGCGTGGTCCATGGCGCGTTCACCACCAGCTTTGGACAGAATCCGATAGCCGTCAGGATATAACCGATACCTACGGATGCCAACGGAGAAAGCATGAACGGGATCATCAACATTGGGTTCATAACGATCGGGATACCGAAGATCAACGGCTCATTAATGTTGAAAATACCGCAGGGAAGCGCCAGCTTAGCAATAGCCTTAAAATCTTCTCTCTTGGAGAACAGGAAGATCGCGATCAACAGCCCCCCCGTTATACCGCTTCCGGTAAGTGAGAAGAAAGTGCTCCAGAATGGTGAACATACGATGTTCGGAGCAGCCATCCCAGCCGCGTAAGTAGCTTCGTTTTCAGCATATGCTGCCAGGAAAATGGGCTCATAGATACCATTCAGCGTGTTGGGACCATGAATACCAAATACCCACAGCAGAGAACACATAAACGCAATAACGAGAATGCCAAGCGGATGAGTCATGATACCGCTCAATGGCGTCTGAATAAACTTAATAATAGCATCCGGAATCATCATGCCGGTAAGCGCCGTAAACGCAAAGCCAAAGGCGGATATGGCAAAAATCACCACCGCACAGGGAAGCAAGATACTGAACGACTTCGCAACATTGGACGGAACACTGTCCGGCATATGAATAGACAACTTGCCGCTGTTAACCAATTTGCAGTAAAGCTCAGTCGCAACCAGAGAAACGATCAAAGCCACAAACAACCCGGCTGCCGCTGTAACACTGCTGCTCAGACCATTGCTTGTATCAACTACAGAAATATAGCAGGCCAGAGCAGTAACCGGAATAGCCCAGTCATTCTGCCCCAGAGTCATTCCCAGTTCCATGGACACCAGAACGCAGACACCAATCGCGATCATATTCATAGTTCCATAGTTTGCAGCATCAAAAATCGGTCTCAAAGAACCGAGCCAAGCCATACCGGGAAGATTGGCAAGGCTGACATAACCTTCTGTGGTATTACATACAACGTTAGAAAGCAGTGTACACAAGGAACCCACAATGATGATAGGCATCAAATTTGTAAAACCATTCTTGATAGCATTGATATGCCTCTGACCCTGGATTTTCGTCGCAAACATGAGAAATCCATTCATCATTTTATCTTTCATAGCGAACCCTCCTAAGTTTTCATTCCCTAATGTGCGCGCGTTTATTAGGTCTGTCATATTGACTGATAGTTATCATACCATGCCGGGAAATAGAACTCCATATCAACTTTTTCCATTTTAAAGTGGAACCTTTTTCCCTTCGAGCAGTTTTTCATGTCAAATATGTCGGTTTTTCAAGGAAATACGCCTTGTTTTCTTGTGTAATAATACACGCTGGGTTTCGCTTTTTCACCACACTTTAGGGATTTTCACTTTCAGGCCTGTTTACTGATCTCCTCTAAATCTCGTCCTCCACCTGCTGTTCCATTTTCAGCAGCAGATTTTTCAGCGTATCATAGCTCTGATACTGGATCAGCTCCTGCATACTCTCCCCATCTAAAAGCAGCTTGGCCGTCACCTGATAAAACCGCTGCACATCAAAATGCTCATAATTAGCGACGGACACCAAAAAGATCACCTGGATCAGACTGTCCGGGGCGTCTTCCGTCCACAGGATCGGCTTATCCAAAACCGCCACGCACACAAAGGGACAATCCCCCATAACCTCAATGGGATGGGGCATGGCCACAAAATTGCCGAAAGCGGTCTTGGCCAGCACCTCCCTGGCCCGCACCGAATCTATAAATTCCTTTGGAGCCAGCCCTTTATCGCACACAAACCCGCACAGGGTCTTAAGGGCCTCCTCCTTATTGGCAAATTTCATATGGGGGAGAAACAATTCTTCCGGGTAGATATCCAGCACCGGACTGTCTTTCTTCCCCATAAGCGTCTTTTTCACAGCCTGGATGTCAGCGCTTTTCAGGAAATATTCCACCTCCTGGATCGGCACCGGGATCTTCACAGGAATGGGCACCGTGGTAAACACATAGTCGATCTCCGAAAAATCCTGCTCCCCGATCCGCCCCACGTCGCAGACGCTGACTTTATTAAGGTACGGCCCAAATTCTGTCTTGTATCTGTGAAGCAGAAGCTGCGCGCTCCCTCTCCCTGAAGCGCAGACCAGAAGGATGTTCTTCTTGGCCACCTCCGTCTTTTTCCGCTCCAGAGCCAGTGCAAACAGGAGGGCAATATATCCGACCTCGTCCTCCTTCAATGTCTTATGGTACTTATGATTCAAAACCACGCAAGCCGTGGTAGCCATGGTGTAAGCAAAAGAATAACGCTCTTTTATGTCTTTCAGCAGAGGATTGGTCAATTTCATGTCATGCCGCAGCCGCACCACCAGAGGAACCATATGCTGGCTCAAGGACATCCGCAGCTCCAGGTCATCCCGAAAGTCAAATTTAAAGGCATCATAGACCGCTCCCAGCATCTGATCCACCAGATCGCTGATCTCCTGGCTAATGACCAGATTCCCCTCTGCATCCTCGCACCCTCCGATATTGGCGACCATTTTCTTGCCTTCCAGATGGATGGCTATGTATACGATCTCGCTGGGGGGAAATTCCACCCGAAACTTATCCTTGATCTTTCCCAGTATCTCCTCTGCCATGCGATAAGTCTTTCTGTTCCGCACCTTCTCTCCATCACCTTCCGCCATAGGTACATAATGTCCCCCTCTCATCCGCAGAATAGCGATCTGAATATGAAGGATCAAATTCTGAAACGCCACATTGGATATGTCAAAATTATATTTGGACAGACAGCCCCGCACGCACTGATAGATCCACTGGATCTCCTCCGTCACATCCTGGTCCCCGTCCAGTTTCTCCAACAGCCGTATCTTCTTCGCCACATACCCCGCAATACACAACCTGCGGTCAAACTCCTTGCCCTCCACCCGGACCCCATAGTTAGGTTTCCTTTTCAGGCACAGGTTGTATTCTCCCAGAAGGCACTCCACCTCCTTCAGGTTATTGGTCAGAGTTTTCTTGGAAATGTAAAGGAGTTCGCTTAAGTCATCCAGTTTCACATACCCCTCCGCATTGAGCAGGTATTCCAGAAGATACTGCACCCGCTCCTCCGAGGAGTTAGGGATGGCAGACTCCTGCAGTTCCCGCTTCTGCATCAGCTCCTCCAACTCTTTCCTCCGGCTGGGATTCTCCACCACCAGCCGGTATCCCGCCCCGTGCTTTGACTCTACATAAACCTCAAATTCGCTTAACAGTTCATTTAGATTCTTTAACTGGTTGCGTATGGTCTTGCTGCTAACTCCCAGTTCCTCGGCTAACGCCTCTGCTGTCTGATATTCGTTTTCTGACAGTCTTCGATAAATATCACTCATCTGTCTGCTAACCATGTGCATCTCCACTTCCCGTCATCGCTTTTACGCTAATAGCACCTGCTATGACTTTTTATGATATTTTCCGCTGTTTATCTGATAATAGTCCTATTATAGCAAAATACTGTTTTTAATCCAAGTAGTATTTTTTGTAATTGTGGGGGAAATATTGCATCTAAGCACACTGTATGCCATCCTAAAATAAAGCCGATTCCTATATAATGAGAAAATTTAATAGAACACAAAAAAATAGAACAGGAATACCATTTTTTAATGATATCCCTATTCTACAATTAAACATTTTTCGCTGCTTGAAAATTTATGCGTACATGTTCTATATCTTACTTGTCTTCATTTATATTTCGATATACCGGGTAATCTGTCAGAAGCACTCCACCCGTTTGAGTATTTTTAGTTTCATAAGAACCACTTGGAGTCCGTACTTTATGCTCACATCTTAAACGATAGTAATAATTCGTTGCCAATCCGTAAACGCTAAATTCTACCTCACCTGCATGAAGGGTTCCATCTGGATCGTCTTCTGGTGTAAACTCATACACATATGTCTTCACTGAACTCCAACTTCCAGATGTTCCCTTTCTTCTCTCTAAATTGATAGTAATCTTTGCCCATGGGATCTCATAATACGACGAAAAATCTGCATAAATACCTAAAACCCCTTCTCCCTCATTCGTTATTTCTGAAATAGCACTTGCCAAATAAAGGCTTCGAGGTTCTACTACATTATCCCTCTCAGCTTCCCTTCCCACTTCACCCATAGACTCACCAGCAAAAGCAACGCTTACTGTAGATACCATTATCACAAATACTAAACTTAATAATATTGTTAGTCTTCTCTTCATATCATTCTTCTCCTAAAATATATCTGTTTAACCCTCATATAATTTTATTCCGTAAACAACTTGTTCAAACTCCTCAATATCGATAACACCTTCTACTATATAGTAATAGTTTTCTTCTATAATTCGAACACTATATTCAACTTTTTCATTCTCTAATTCCTTTTTATAAATAGGAATCTCTATATCCAGAAATGAATTATAAACATATTTGTATATCTTCATATCTGACGCATAACTAAGTGAAGCAGGCTTATCACTAAATCCTTGATAAAAATACAACCATTTAGGAGTCTGCACAAACTCCATTTTACCTTTATTTCTAAATAATTTTAATTCTTTAAATACCATTTTCTCTGGTAAATATGACAATTCAAGAACATCTATATTCAATTCATCCCTTATTTGATCATAAGCCTTTTCCTCTTCCAAAAAATCGTCCGTAATCAAATTATCCGAACTATTATTAAGCACTATAACATTCTCCAAATCCTCCCGTTCCCGCACTTCATACACATAATGTCGCTTCGCTCCCACCCACATACTCCCACCAAACAGCACCGTCCCTAAAACCGCGGCCACAGCCATCACCATAGCCATCTTTTTCACCCGGATGCCCTTATGCCGTTTTTCGTCATGTTCCCGTTCCAGTCGGTTCCAGATTCGCTCAAACTCGCCTTCCGGTGCTTCCAGGGCCTTGTCATCGCTCTTTTCGGCCTCTTCCATAAACCGGTCCAGCTCACTGGCCAGCTGTTCATCTGAATATCCGAAAGCTTTTGCTATCTGCTGCTCTATGAAGTTGTTGTCCAGTTGCCTTTTCTCTTTGTTCTTCACAGGGCCACCTCGCATATTTCTTCTGATTTCAGGAAATCATGTTCCATAGGGTTTTGGGGTTGACTTTTTTAGATGTTCGTTTAGTATAATATAGGTATATGGGTACACTTAAGTCATATGTTTTGTAAAATTGGAGGCCGCGTCTTATGAAAATGATCATGCTAACCGGCGGTGGAACTGCCGGCCACGTAACACCAAACCTGGCTCTTATCCCTTCCCTGCGGGATTTAGGATACGAGATCCGCTATATTGGCTCTTATGAGGGCATTGAGAAAAAACTCATCGAAAACACCGGGATCCCCTATGACGGGATATCCTCCGGCAAACTGCGCCGCTACTTCGATTTGAAAAATTTCTCCGACCCCTTCCGCGTGATAAAAGGATACAGGGAAGCTCGCAAGCTTCTGAAAAAATATAAACCTGACGTGGTCTTTTCCAAAGGCGGTTTTGTAGCCGTCCCTGTGGTGCTGGCTGCCAAACATTACCACATTCCCACCATTATCCATGAGTCTGACATGACTCCGGGCCTTGCCAACAAACTCTGCATCCCTTCCGCAAAAAAAGTTTGCTGCAATTTCCCCGAGACGCTTCAGTATCTTCCCAAGGACAAAGCTGTGCTGACAGGTTCTCCCATTCGGGCGGAACTTCTCCAGGGCGACCGTCTGTCCGGTCTTCAATACGCCCACCTCACAGCCGATAAACCGGTCATTCTGGTCATCGGCGGAAGCCTTGGATCCGTAACCGTCAATACTGCTGTGCGAAACCTGCTGCCCCGCCTGCTGCCCGATTACCAGGTAGTACATATCTGCGGAAAGGCACATCTGGATGAAAGCCTTATTCATGCCAAAGGATATGTGCAGTACGAGTATGTGGACGCGCCCCTAAAGCATCTCTTTGCCGCCGCCGATCTGGTGCTGTCCAGAGCAGGCGCCAACTCCATCTGTGAGATCCTGGCGCTGCGCAAACCGAATGTTCTGATTCCTCTGTCAGCCGCGGCCAGCCGGGGCGACCAGATCCTCAATGCCAATTCCTTTGCCAAGCAGGGATTCAGCACAGTCTTAGAAGAGGAATCTCTCACTGACGACAGCCTGTACCAGGCAATTCGCAGCACCTATGAGAACCGGGAAACCTTCATCCACGCAATGGAGCAAAGCCATCTGAACAACGCGGTGAAGACTATCACGGATCTGATCCAGGAATATACAGCCGGCAAAAACTAATCCCGCTCTTTAAGCAGTTTCGCTATTTGCCTTCTGATCCTGGAAATACGCATCCTGCATGTAGAATCGTTGATGCCCAGGATTTTACACACCTCATCCCGCGGCCTCCCCTCCACCATGTGGAGGATGGCCACCTCCTTAAGAGCAGGCGACATATTCAAAATAGCCTTGCGTATCTGTTCCAGTTTCTCCCTCTCGATCAGGTCACTGCTGACATCCTTAAATCCCTGAGACTGCAGGAGCTCCGCAGTCAGCGCCAACTCATTTGCTTCTATGCTGATCTCCTCATGACGTTTCAAACTGCGGAAGTAGTCGTTGCACCGGTTTTCGAGAATCCTCATCAACATCGCTTTCTGCTGGGCAATATTCCAGACAGGGAATTTGGCTTCATATTTATCCATGAATGCCATAAACGTATCCTGGACAATGTCGTTAACCTCGCATTCCGGCACCTTTTTGCTTAGGGCGGCCAGGCGGAGCGCCTTTTGATATGTCTCGTACAGTTCCTGCAACAATTCCTTATGCTCTTGATGCATGGTATTCTCCTATGGCTCAGGTTTCTCATCATGTTTGCAGGAATTGCTGACTGTGCATAGTAAGCGAACCTTCCTGACTACAACCGCGGCGTTACCGCCTCAACAATCCTCTCCGTCTCCTCGGCGGAAACCTTACCTGACTCCCAAGTCACCATCTTGGATCCGCCTTCATAGCGGGGAATCACATGCATATGAAAATGCATCACTGTCTGACCGGCAGCCTCCCCGTTATTCTGCACCAGATTAAAACCGGCGCAGCCAAGACCTTCCTTCATGGCTTTTCCAATCTTTGCCGCCACCTTCAGGACTTTTTCGCCAACCGCTTCGTCCAGCTCGCACAGATCCTGATAATGGTGCTTTGGCAAGATAAGAGCATGTCCCTTCGAAGCCGGATTGGCGTCCAGGATCACACGAAACGTATCATCCTCGTACAGAGACGCCGTAGGGATCACTCCATTAGCAAGTTTGCAGAAAATACAATCATCTTTTACCATATGTCTTCCTCCATCCATCCAGTTCTTTTTACAGGCTTCCGATACAGGATCATTCCCATGAGGATCCCCAGAAACAGCCCGGCCACGTGAGCCGTATTGTTTACTCCGCTACTGGTAAAGCCATGGTAAAGAGAAAATGCCACCAGGATCACCATCTGTCTGGCGTTCAGATCCTCCAGCCGCCCTCTGTTCACCGCTACCGCGTAGGCTAACCCTCCGATGACGCCGAAGATAGCCCCCGAAGCCCCTGCCGATACCGCATAATCCCCCTGGATCACATTCACCCACAGGGATATGACATTGGCCCCAATCCCGCATACCAGGTAAAAAAAGGCATACTTTACTTTTCCAAGAGCCCGCTCCAGATTATCGCCTAAAACAAACAGGATCAACATATTGTTGGCAAGATGCTCCACGCCGAAATGCATAAAAACCGACGTCAAAAGCCGCCAATACTCTTTTCTGTACAAAACCATCGGTTCAAACAGAGCTCCGTGAGCGACCATAAACTCCACATCCTCTGTAGAGCCCCTGATTTCCAGATACAGAAATCCCAATATGTTTATGACTATAACAGCGATCGTTACATAAGCGGTCTTATGGTTTCTCTCCTGTCCCATAACAGTCTCCCCTAAAACTTATGTAACCATATTTTATCATAGGGTGCCTGTTTTGTTAAGTTATTATTTTAGCTGGAATCTTAAATCTGCCACCCCGATCTCATCGCCTGGCTGTATCAACGCGGTTCCGTTGGCGTCTAAGGGCCTGCCGTTAACAAACGTCCCGTTAGTGGAATTCAGATCCGTCACCCGGTATCCTTCCTCCGTCTCATCGATCCGGACATGGAGACGGCTGACTGTGCTTTTATCCAGCACATAGTCGCAAAGTCCTTCCTGCTTGCCGATGATAAAGGGGTAATAGGACAATACAATATCACCCTCTCCGTCCCGGCTTACAAGACTTCTTACCGGCTTTTCTTCACTTTGGTTCCACAGCAGCACTGTACGCATTTCCTCCGCCTGGGAGACTGCCGACGTCGATGGTTCCTCTGTCTGCTCTTCTTCCGGCTCATCAAATATCATTTGCCACTGCCCCGGCCGAGAAGATACGTTTGGTTGGGGATTTTGATTGCTGAACAATGGATTCAATCCTGATGCTTCATTAGATGTCTCTCTAAAAGATGTCTGTCTGTCAGTGTTAGATGATGTGTGTGTTAATGCTCTCTCACAGGAAGATCGACTGCAAGATGACAAACCATAGGATACTTTGCGAGAATCCTCTGTTCGATCTCGTTTTCTTGCGGCAAACCACTTAAACCAACCCAGGCTCCCTCCCAGCAGCAAAAGCGCGATTCCCGCTGCTCCTAAAAAGACCGCATATGGTATTAACCCATATCTTCCGGAAAAAAAACGGATCCCGGCTGCCAACAAGATCATAACAGAGCCCGGCAAAAGGTAAAGATAACTTATCCGCTCCGGAGAGCCTGCGCACTTCTGAACCTTTTCAGACGCATCTGTTTGTCCAGGCGCTATACCCGCAGTTTCCGGCGCTACCCCCTTTTTATCCCATGATTCTGTATTTTCTGGTTTCATTCTCTCACAGGTTTCCCCTTTATTTCGATACTCCATATCTGGATAATTTTCCTTCATGACCCATCGCAGAAGATTGTCCAAACCATAATTCTCCTTCAGACTTTCGCGGTACAGCCCATAAATAAGGACCACAGCCTCTTTATCCTCGTGATCCGTGTTGCCCAAAAGATACTGTAAAAACAGGCTGAACTCCTCCGGAAAATCGCCCCTTTTCCCTGGGAGCAGGCAGAGAAACGGCTCATATTCTTCCGGATCCACATAAATGTAATCCGGATCCAGAAGGATCTGTTCCTCTGACAAAAGATAATCCTCCATTCTGGTCAGCGTCCGGGCGATCCCTAAAAGTAAGCCCCGGATCTGTACCGCGTTTATGGCCTTCTTCTCCAACATCCGGCTCAATGGCTGCTTTGACGTGATCTCATAGCAAAACCTGCACCGGTTATCCGACTTCTTTATGCGGAACTTTAACAATCCATCTATAGTATTTCCTATCATCATCCTGGCTTCATATCCCTGTTCCTGACTTTCCTCTGCCTGTATCATCAGATAATTCTGGCGCATCTCCCGCAGATACTCCACTTCCATCCCTGCATTACTCCCCTTTCCTGCTCTGCATCGCTTCGTCCTTCTCAAAAGCAGCTATTTTTCTCAACATCTCCTCTGGTTCATAGACTCCGGAAATGATCTCCTTTTCCCATGAACCTGTGTCTATATATCCCTTCACCTGATCTTTGTCTCTCTTTGCCTGCCCGTGGGGCAATGGCTTCTCCTGCCCCTCCTCCCCAAAGCGCAGCCGCTCCACAGCCCAATGAAGCTGCATGATCTTGGTGGTTTTTCCGCACTCAAAATATGCTGTCCGTATCAAAACAGCCAGAGACAAAAGAACCATGGCCATAATATAAGAAGCTTCCACCGTCATACTGGCAGAGATCCGGCGCGCCCCTGGGGCTTTTTCCATCATGGCAGCCCCTCCTTTGCCATCAGGATCCACGCCCCGATGGGCCACATGCAGGCCAGAAACGGCAGGGTGGCATTGGCTGTATTTTTTCCGATCCAATTTCCCCGCAGGATGATCCCCGCGCTCCAAAACCAGCTAACCGACAGACCTCCCAACAGCAGCAGCCAGATCTCCTCCCCTGTTAGATACCAGGCGCTTGCCAACAAAAACCAGCCGTCTCCCATTCCCACAGCCCCTCCTGTGACCCTGCTCACAAGCAGAAGCCCCATCCCGGCGGCCAGCCCCCGGATGTGACCAACCGGCCCGGTTATAAGGGCATAGACCATCCCCACGCCGCCGCAGACCGCCAAAACTCTGCAAGAAACCGTCCGCTCCCTCAGATCTGACACCGCCCCAATGGTCAGACATAAGAACCAGAACCACCGCATATCCCTCTTCTCCCTTTCTCTGTAAATCTTAACCTCATCATTGCTTTCCTGTCCCTGAACAGTAGGAACACGCCCCTAGATATTCCACCTCTAATTTTAAAACAGACCTGACATAGGCATTGATGGCCGAACAGGAAGCGCTGGTATGATAATGTTCCCCAAAAGGCATGATATACACCGTCGCCGCGCTCTCATCCCTGCACCTTGCGCACGGCTGATACCGCCTTCCGTCCTGGCTCCTCCTATCCCCGATATCCTTTATAGAAACAGCCGTCAGGTCATTGTGCAGGTAATGACAGGTGCGGCTTACATGGTAGCGGGTGCTGTTCTTCCCCACATAGACCACCGTGTTATCTTCCTCTCCGTCCCCCCTGTCCCCGTTTCGCCCCTCCTGTCCCACCCATGCCCTGCGAAAGCTTCTGTTGGTCTGCTTTACTGTTCTTTTGCCAAGGACGGAGAACGGCATCCTGATCTCATAGTCCACCATCAGATCTATGGTCTCTCCGTCCTTTAACAGGTTCGACCGCGCCAGCGACAGTTTCCGGACTGGCAGCTTCTCCATCCTTGTCCGCAGGGTCAGCTCCGCGTATCCATACGCGGCTGCGGCGCTTAACCCCTCCTTCTCCTCTGTATACTTTGACAAATAGGCTGTTTGCCCTATGTTCTCGCTGACATACTCTGCCGTGGCCTGAACCTGTCTGTGTACATCCATCACCTGAAAAAGCGTTATGAAAACAGCTCCCGCGTACAGAAACAGCGGCAGGACCAAAGCCGCCTCCAGTGTGAGACTGGCGGAGGCGCAGAGGGATGCCTTTTTTCCAGATATGCAAATTTTGATCATAAGGATTCGTACTTGGAGAGTCACGCTTCGTTTTTTTGATTTCTTTTGAAATGAGCCGAAAAAAGGCACCCTTCTCCACCTCCGCTTCTGTTTTTGATATGGATTAATATGCTTTCTCCCCTGCTGCCTCCAGGTAATATCCCTCCTGGCCATTGACCATGTTTTCCACAATAGGCAGCCCAAAAAACATATGTTTTCCACACGCCTTTGCCCGGATATCCACACCATAAGCGCAGTTCTCCATCCGAAATCCCGGCTCCTGACGCCGGATATTCATCTGCATCACATCCAGCATCCTCATATGCTTTGTCTGAGGATCCGTTTTCAGGAGGAGCAGTTTCAGGTATTGCTCATAGGTAAATCCCCGCTCTGTATTGTCCTCTCCTGCCCCGGCATCCATCATCTGCCCCCGCCCCATGTTCAGGATATTGTCCAGACTTGTAGTCCAGTCGCCTTTCTGCTTCCACAGGGGTACTTTTTTGCCGGCCATCAGCCTTCGCAGATCCTGGATCGATTCCCCCATAGCCCACACGCCCATGACCACGCAGGCCACGATCTTGACCAAAGGCGCCAGCCCGGTAACTCCCGTGATCGCGGCTGCCAAGGCTTCCGCCTCCTGCCGCTTTCCCGGGTCAGATAAAATATGGATCAGGTTCATGCCCTCCCTGACGGCAAACAGCTCTGTCACCGTCTTTTCCAGGTTCTCCCGATCCGTCCCTCCTCCGTGCAGAAGATATTCCAGTTCATACCGGATGGGATGTTTGTCCTCGCTTAAGGCATTTGTAAAAAATCGGCCGCAGTATTCGTTTATCAGCACTCGCTCTGCCAGACTGTTTCCTGCTGTTCCCACCTGCCCCTTAGAGCCTGCTGCCATGCTGCCGGAAGGAAGATCCGTCTTCGGAAGGACTGCCCCGGAGATCGTGGTCCCAGCAGGCATCACCGCTTCCACCAGACCGCCTTCTGCCAGCTGCCTCACTTGGTCCAGAAGCTTCTGTTTCTCCTTATCACCGGAAGAAGGATTGCGGGCAAGGCCGCTGTTCTTATATCCGTGCCTCCAATGATCCGCAGCAGCAGCCAGGGCCAGCTCCTGATCTCCTTCCTCCTCAAGCTCCTCCTGATGTTCCACACAGTCTTCCACCAGCTGTTCCGTCTCATCCAGAAGGCTCAGGTTATGATCTGCCCATGTTTCCCACCCGGCAAACTCCCGCCGCCTCTCGCCGTCCTGGGCAAGATAGGCGTCATAGGGATTCCACTGCTGTCTAAAAAGCTGTTCCCGATCCTCCTGCAGATCGCCGCTTACCTCATCCACCTTTAACCAGGACTGCTGATTTTTGGCCGAAAGCGCCTGGGCCTGCTTCTCATACTGCCTCATCAGGCCGGGGTACTTGCCTGCCGTCTTTCTGTAATCTTTGGCCGCCCGGAAAAATCCTCTGTTGTCATCTCCCTCCAGGGCCTGGGCGATCTCCTGGCAGAGACGCTCCTGCTCCTGAATGTTGCGTATCAGTTTATCGACTGCCTGCTCCAGTTTTCTCGCTTCCTTCTCCTGACCGTCATAGATGCCTGACAGCGTGTGAACGCTGGACGCTTCTGCCACATCTCTGAAAAACGACTCTCCCTGCTCCGGCTCCACAAAAAGCTTCGTCACCGCTCCCAGCTCCATAAAGCTTAGGACTTCTTCTGCCAAAAGATCACCCTCCCTGTCGCTGATCCCCACCAGCCTGGTCACCTCCACGGATTCCAGGTTCATAGGATACCAGTTATTCACGGACAGGTATTCCTGAATATAGCTCTCCAGATTTTGGACGATCTCCTCCTCTTTCCCGTATTCCAGGGCAAACACCCGGTACTCCTCCCAGAGGCGGCGGTGATAACGGCTGAACAGCGTATCCAGCGCTCCTCCTGCGGCCACCTGGAAGTAGTATCTGGAACCGGCCGTTCTGGCCGATTCCAGCATGACGCATAGGAGCGCCCATATACACAGCAGACACATACTTAAGAACACGGTGATCTGTCCGCTTTTCTTCATCAGTACACCTCTTTGGTCTGTTTCTCGATCTCCTTAAAGATCCCGTCCAGCAATGTGGTGATCTGTTTCTTAAAGATGATCACCAATCCCACCAGGACCACCAGGATCAGCACTACCTCAATAACTCCGATACCGTCTTCCTCAACCCAAAACGCTGTCAATTCTTCTCGCATCATAAGTTCCTCCTCTTTTCTCTTCTACTGCCATTACGCTTTCCCACGGTCAGCGCGGTAAACGCGCAGACCCGTCTGAGCGGTTACCTTCTACTGCACTGCCAGCAGCGCCGGGACCATGATGATCACCATCACCACTGCCAGCATCAAAAACAGCGGTATCAGCAGCCTGGTGCCGGCTTCCTCTCCCAGACGTCTCGCCGTGTGTTTCTGTTCCTCCCACGCGGCGGTCATCTCCTGTTCCAACAGCTGCTGCAGATTTTTTGTTCCTGTTCTCCGGTTTTGCTCCAAAAGACTGCTTAATTTCATATAGGGCTGCAGATTACACCGCCTTCCAAATGCGTCAATGGCCTTTCCCTCCGGTTCTCCGTACTGGATCTGGCGCAGTGTAAACGCCATCTCCTCATAGGCGGGACGGACCGGGCTTCCATGGCTCTCTTTCCTCGCCTCATACCCCCGCGTTATGCACTCCCAGGCTCTCTGCACCGTAAGCCCGGCTCCTATGTACACCATAAGCTGGTATACCACATCCGCGTAATCCAACAATAGCATCTGTTGTCTCTGCTTTTTCTTATTCTCCTCCTTTGTCTTTTCCTGTCCGTAAAACAAGACCGCCAACGCCACCCCCAGAACCGGAAGAACCCGATAATCCGAAGCCCCGGCGTCCCGGTAGCGTAGTTCCTCCCCCTTATATTCCCTTGGGAGCATAACTCGCTCCTGAAAGGGTTGTTCCTGATCTGACTTTTGTATCAGCTGCCGCAGTTCTTCTGCCTTCTTTTCTCTTTCGCTCTGAACTGCCGGCCAGATCCGCAGTCTGATCTCTCCCTCCTTCTCATACACGCCGTCCGTCAGGGTCGCCGCCAGGACTGCCCAGATCCCCTCCGGCCCTATATCTTCTGCTGTGATCTGCCCGTAGGAATCCACCACCTCCGGATCCCTGCTCTGCCATACTGCCCGGATCCCGGTTCCGTCAAAGGAAGTCACAAGGTTCAGATCTGTTCTGACCTGATCCAGAGATTCGTTCTCCCCCAAGATCCGCTCCGGCAGCTGATCAAACAGCTCTTCCATCACTTCACAGGCCATGGCTTCCTCATATTGTACCGGCCCGATATCCACAGTACATGTCACTGGTTCTCCAAAATCCCCGTCCACAATAAGGTCATAGCGTCTGCTGTCCTCCCCGTAACCGCCTCGTTCCAGATATCCCTGGCTTAACGGGCCGCCTGTGTATTCTCCATACACGGCGATCCCAAAAAGCAAAAGACTTCCCCCAATGCTGAGGATCTGCTTTTTCCACCTGCATGCCCTCACTGTCCACATCCCTGCCATAGCGCTTCCTACCCAATGGGGATGTCCAGGATCTTCCGAGACAGATAGCAAGACAACAGGTACATGGCAAGACATCCGCTCATAACGAGCCGGCCAAAGACCGTCTCATACATCACCGCAAAGAACCCGGGGGAGGTGGCGTCTATGTAGAGGATCATCAGAAAGGGGATGACCATCATCACCTTCTGCTCAAATTGAACCGATGCGGACATGGTGCGGATCTCCTCCTTTACCTGGCTTTTGTCTTCCATGATAGATACCGTATGGCAGATAACCGGCGTCAACTGACCGCCGCTGCGCTTGGCGATCTGAAAGATCTGGGAAAAACGTTCTGCCTCTTCCAGGCCGCTGCGCCTTGCAAAGTCCTGGATCACCTGTTCCACGGAACGGTTTAAGTTCATCTGCTCCCGCATATATACAAACTCCCGCACGATCATCTCCTCCGGCCCGTAAAGCTGTTCTAGCTCCCCGCAGCCTGCGATAATGGCATTTTCCGCCGAGTAGCCCGCGTGGAGCAAACCAGCCAGAATCCCTATAGCCTCTTTAAACTGCTGTTCCAGACAGAGAAGCCTTTTCTCTCTCCAGGACTTCTGATAGATCCACAGATATCCGCAGGCCGGGATCAGCAGCAGCGCAAACGCCGCCATGCTGCGGTAAAACCCATATGCCACAATAGCAGCCATGAAAACTCCCTGGCAGACTCCCATGATCCGGCAGCGGACTCCCATAGGACCGATCACATCCGGCACATTACAGAGTTTCCCCTGCTGTCCGAAGCTTTTCCTGATGCCGAAGTTCTCCTTTCTTTTGAAGATTCCCGGCCACAGCTTTTTCCTGTTTCGCGTACCCTCTCCTTCCTCTTTCCTCTTCTGGTTCACTCCCGGCGCTTCCCTCACCCTCCTCCTGGAATTCATAGAGAGTGTGGAGCCGGATCTCTCCTTTTTCATAACCGTCCACCTCCGTAATCCACAATACCTTTCTGCTCCTGTCCCGCAGCCGCCCCAGATGGATCAGCACATCCAGAGCCGAGGCGATCTGACTTCGGATGGCCTCCAGCGGCAGATCCGCTCCCATAAGAACCATGGTTTCCAGCCGGGCAAGCATGTCCGCCGGGCTGTTGCCGTGGCCGGTGCTTAAGCCGCCGTCGTGACCGGTATTAAAGCTGTTGAGAAGCTCCAGGGCCTCCTTTCCCCTGACCTCCCCCACCACGATCCTGTCGGGATTCATCCGAAGGGATGCCCGTATCAGATCTCCGATGGTAATCGCGCCCTCACCCTGAGGGTTGGCCGTGCGGGTCTCCAGGCGTATCAGGTTTTTGACCTGCTGGATCTGCAGCTCCGCCGAATCTTCTATGGTAATTACCCGCTCTCCCTTTGGAATATAAGCGGAAAGCGCATTTAAAAAAGTGGTCTTGCCGGAATTAGTCCCGCCGCTTATAAAGATGTTGTATCCGGATCTCACCAATTTTTTCAGAAGATCCGCCGCCTCACGGCTTATGGTCCTGCCTTCGATCAGCATCTCCATAGTGATCTTCCTGGGAAACTTGCGGATCGTCACCACAGGCCCGTCCAGGGAGACAGGCGGAAGCACCACATGGACCCTGGAGCCATCAGGCAGCCGCGCGTCCGCTATAGGGGACGCCACATTCACAGTCCGGTTCACCCTGCTGACCATCTGCTGGATCATATCCTCTAACTGTTCCTGAGAGTCAAACTCCTGGTCCCAAAGCTCCATGTTCCCTTTCCGCTCCATAAAAATATGTCTGGGACCATTTATCATCACTTCCGTGATCTCCGGGTCATCCAGAAGCTGCTGCAGGATGTCCAGCTTGCGGAAGGAATTAAACAGGCCTGTCCGAAGCTCGATCCGCTCTTTTAAAGGAAGATACTCCTCCTCTCCCTTCTCAAAGATCAGCCTGTCAATGATCTCATACAATTCCTCGTCGCTGGTTTCCCTGCTGCTATTTACCTCCTCCCGAATCAGCCGCCTTAACCCCTCCCGGATCCCTCTGGCGCTGCCAGGGTCCTCTTCTTTCCGTCTCGTCATTTCCATGGCACTCCTTTCAGCAATTTTCTCACATAGTCTCCCAGCTCTCCCCAGAGAAGCTGCTCCATATAGGTGTCTTTTCTCCCAAAGCTGCTGTGGTAAGGCAGTTTCACCCGGATGATACGCTCTCTTAAGTCCTCCCGGTGGGTCACATCCAGATACTCTTCAAATTCCTCCAGCTTTGCGGAAGAAACCCCGTCTTCCTTCACCGGCATATAGATGATGTCGCACCGCTCCAACAGAGGGATTATGTTGCATATCACCTGGCCAAGATCTACGATCACATACTCGTACCCGCACTCCGACGCCATCTTCTCCACCAGTTTCCCTGCCTCGTCTCCGGTCAGCTGTTCCAGATCCTGGGGGTACTTTACCGGAGGTATGTAGTCCATATCTTTCCAGTTATACACAATGCTCTTCAGTCTCATGACGCTGAAGCTTTCCTGCCGGAAAAAGTACAGCACATCCGACAGATCCCCCTTGCCGTCGCCTTTAAGAAGGCTGCCAAATCCGGAGAACACCTCAAATCCCACATAGAGCACTCTCCCGTCCCGGGCAAGCTGCTGCCCAATGGTGAGAGCCATAGATGTCTTCAAACACCTGGCCACCGGCGAGTAGACGCCTATGATCTTCGCCCTCTGCCCCACTGCCACCAGCATTGGCTGAGGCTTCTCACAATAATACGCCATCACCTCCCGGATCACGCTGTCCGTGGACTGATATTTATAGACACTGGGATAACTGCCGGTGGAGGACACGATCTCCCCCTCTGCCAGCGTGACCACGGACCTGGCCCCGATCTCGTCCAGCTGCTTTTCCGGCGCTGCCCCGCTGACAAGGAGAATCTCGATCACATGCCCTTTCGCGTACTCCTTCAATGCCTCCAGGGAGGTAAAGGGAACTACCGTAAACGGCACCTTTTCCTTCTGGTTTACCACGTCGGCAAACCGCTCCGCGTAACAGGTGTCCACATCCCAGACCGCCATTATTTTTTCCATGATACCTCCTGTATATTAATATTTACAGTCAGACATCCACTGTGATCCATCCGCAGTCACTGCGGACATTTTCTCCTTACTTAATCATCAACCTTAACAAATACCACAGATATCCTCCCAGCAGACAGACCGCCAGGGGTATCACCGCGTTTTTCCCGTCTCTTGACGCCTGATAATAAGGCACTGCTTCTTTCGTCAGGAATAACCGCCTGATGTAGGCGAAAAAATATGTAAGACGCTGGACCAGATTCCTCCTCACCAGCATTTTCAGAAAAGCCAGAACGGCTCCAATGAAAAATCCATACAAAATAACATTTGCTCCTGTTTTAAAACCTAAAAAACCAAGGATCAAAGCCATAAGCTTCACATCCCCCGCCCCGATCATGCGGAGCCGAAACAGCGGAAACCACACTGCCACTGCCGTGAAAAGCCGTATCCCATAAAGGATCAAAGGAACAGCCTTCTGTCCCACAGGAGCTGTTCCCCATGTGAGGCACAAACCACACAGACACCCCAAAAGACACCACCAGTTAGGAATCCTCTGCTCCCGGATATCATACCCAGCTCCCACCATAAGGATCACAAGCAAAAGCCCTGAATTGACAAAAATAAACACTTCACCTCCCTTTTTCCTTTCATCCATCTCTCACGGAAATCTCTGCCCGAAACAGGCGGTACAACAAAAACTGAATAATCTGATAAAATGAATCTCTGTGAATTTGCTGACTGTTTCTCTATTATGCACGCCTTTAGGTAAAATGTCAATATGTTTTTTAATTTTTTTCTCTCATTTGTTTATTTTTTATCACTCTCCGTTGACCATCCGCCTGTAAGATGGTAAAATAGAATCTATCTCCATGTATAAAAATTCCATTTCGGTAAAATACTGTTTCTATAACCACTATAGTTTATTCAGGAGATGATGGAATATGAGACATGGTAAAAAATTAGGTGCAGCCACGACCCGCTTTCGGGAAAGACAGGCTCTTCGGGCGCAGATTGAGCAGACCCGCCACAAGATTGATTCCGTGAGAAATCACTTTGAGCAAGTGGTGGACCCTACGCTGATCGACTGCTATATCTATGAACTGAATGCCGCGCAGCTGCGGTATCAGTTTCTGCTCCGCAGATTTAAGAATCTGGAAATTGATGCATGAAAGCTGTCGGATGCCGCGAAGGCCCCATGAGCGCTTTTCGCGACATCCGGCAAAGGGGAAAAGGCAGTAAGATTTATGGAGGAGGACAAAAAGTTATGGCACGCAAGAAAGAACTGGGAACCGGCATCATTACGGAGACCGACCGATATCTCTACGGAGAAGGAACCCACTACAAGATCTATGAGAAACTGGGAGCCCACCCCAAAACTTACCGAAGAAAAGAGGGCATGTATTTCGCTGTGTGGGCTCCCCACGCTCAGGCAGTCAGCGTTGTAGGAGATTTTAACGACTGGAATCCTGACGCCACCCCCATGGAAGCCCTGGCGTCTTCAGGCATCTACGAGGTATTTGTTCCCGGCCTTGGCACAGGCCAGCTGTACAAGTACGCCATCACCACAGCCAGCGGCAAAGTGTTGTTTAAGGCCGACCCTTACGCCTTTGAGGCTGAGTACCGCCCGGGCACTGCCTCCATCACTGCCGATATCTCCGGCTTTGTGTGGAAGGACGACGTGTGGATGAAAAAGAGAAAGGAGACAGACCTTCTTTCTTCACCCCTTTCTATCTATGAGGTCCACTTAGGTTCCTGGAAGAAGATGAACCGGGAAGAAAAAGATGGATATTACACTTACATAGAGGCAGCTCACGAGCTGGCTGATTATGTAAAGGAGATGGGATACACCCATGTAGAGCTGATGGGGATCGCGGAACACCCCTTTGACGGCTCCTGGGGCTATCAGGTAACCGGCTACTACGCTCCCACCTCCCGGTACGGTTCGGCAAAAGACTTTATGTATTTTGTCAATTATCTCCACAAAAAAGGCATCGGTGTTATCCTGGACTGGGTTCCCGCCCATTTCCCCAGGGACGCCCATGGACTGGCTGACTTTGACGGACAGCCTTTGTATGAGTACGCGGACACAAGAAAAGGCGAGCACCCTGACTGGGGCACCAAGGTATTTGACTACGAAAAACATGAGGTCTCTAATTTCCTCATTGCCAACGCCCTGTACTGGATCGAAGAGTACCACATCGACGGACTTCGGGTGGACGCCGTGGCCTCCATGCTGTATCTGGATTACGGCCGCTCAGGCGGCAACTGGGTCCCCAACAAATATGGCGAGAATAAAAACCTGGAAGCTATCGAGTTCTTTAAGCACCTCAACAGCATTGTTAACCAGCGGTGCAGCGGCGCCATGGTCATAGCCGAGGAATCCACGGCATGGCCCATGGTCACGGGAAAGCCGGAGGACGGCGGGCTGGGCTTCCGCTTCAAGTGGAACATGGGATGGATGCACGATTTTTTGGAGTACATGAAGCTGGATCCCTATTTCCGCAAGTACAACCACAATAAGATGACCTTTGGCATGACTTATGCCACCAGCGAGAATTTCATCCTGGTGCTGTCCCACGACGAGGTGGTTCACCTGAAATGTTCCATGATCAACAAGATGCCGGGCCTTCATGACGACAAATTTGCCAACTTAAAGGTGGGCTATACGTTCATGATGGGCCATCCAGGCAAGAAGCTCCTGTTCATGGGCCAGGATTTCGGCCAGCTCCACGAGTGGGATGAAAAGGTGTCCCTGGACTGGTATCTTGCCGAGGAGCCTCTCCACAAAGATTTACAGGATTATTTTAAGGATCTGCTGCATATTTACAAAAAATATCCTGCTATGTACAGCCTGGACTATGACTGGGACGGATTCCAGTGGATCAATGCCAATGACAGCGACCGCAGCATCTTCAGTTTTATCCGCCGCAGCAAGACCGGCAAACAAAACCTGCTCTTCATCTGCAACTTTACGCCTGTGGCAAGGCCTGACTACCGGGTGGGAGTTCCCAAAAAGGGTAACTACTCCCTGCTTCTGGACCAGACCCACGGCCTGTACAAAACAGGCGATGATAAGGTGACCTACCGCTCCACCAAGTCCGAGTGTGACGATCAGCCGTTCTCCTTTGCCTATCCTCTTCCGGCTTACGGGACAGCGATCTTCCGCTTCTGATTATTTGCCAAACTTCAATCCCTGTAAAATCCCGTATGTGCTTCCTCGCATACAGGTTTTACAGGGATTTTTTACAGCCCCAATATGCATTGACCATACAAATTTCTTGTTGTATACTGTGTATAGCGATTTATGGAACAATAGGAGGTATTTCACATGCAGACGATTCTGGTTTGTGATGACGATAAACAGATTGTAGAAGCTATAGACATCTATCTTACCGGTGAAGGATTTCAGGTTATCAAGGCCTACGACGGCTACGACGCCCTGGAGCTTCTGGATACGAATCAGGTGGATCTGATGATCGTGGATGTTATGATGCCTGGTCTGGACGGCATCCGCACCACGCTGAAGGTCCGGGAGACCAGCAGCATCCCTATCATCATCTTATCCGCCAAGTCCGAGGACAATGACAAGATCCTGGGACTTAATATCGGGGCTGACGACTATATTGCCAAGCCCTTTAACCCTCTGGAGCTGGTGGCAAGGGTCAAGTCCCACATCCGCCGCTATACCCAGCTTGGCAACCTGACCCAGCACGCCACGGAGAATGTATACAAGTGCGGCGGCCTTCTGATCCACGATGACAACAAGGAGGTCTTTGTGGACGGGGAGCCTATTAAGCTGACTCCCATTGAGTACAATATCCTTCTTCTCCTAGTGAAAAACGCTGGAAAAGTATTTTCCATTGACGAGATCTACGAGCAGATCTGGAACGAGGAGGCCATCGGAGCCGATAACACCGTGGCTGTACATATCCGCCATATCCGGGAAAAGATCGAGATCAATCCCCGGGAACCCCGCTATCTGAAGGTGGTGTGGGGAGTGGGCTATAAGATCGAAAAGCAGTAGGCGCGGCCATGAAGAGAAACGCCTGGCCCATGAGCCTGAAAAAACAATTTTCCCTTCTGCTCCACGGATTGTTCCTCTGCCTGTTCTTTACCGGCATCGCCTTTATCTATTTTAACGAGAATTACGGGCGTGGGTTAAGCTGGCTTCATGAGGAGTCTTATGCCGACACCCTGTCCTGCACCCAGCAGCTGGAATCGGACGTGGAGATGATCTTCAAATATGTAAAATACAAGGACTTGTTCGAGACGGACGGAAAGCTGGACTACAACAAAGATATGGTCTGCGTCACGTTCAATTCCGGAAAGACCCTGATCTACAATCTGAACGATATGATACGCCAGGCCAAAAGCTGGGGATATTATCTTACTGATACCTTTGAGGTGGCAGGCGGACCTGCCACCCATGAGCGGGACACCAGAAATGCCACCATCCCCCTAATCGAGTGGAAAGCCTATGACCCTAATGCGGCGGACCATTACACAGAACCCGGCGACGCCTACGCCACCAGGGAAGAGTTGTCTTTGGAGGTTCTCACCATTCTTGGTGAGTATTATCAGATCCAGTACAACTATATGGACCGCCCCTCCAATCTCTATTTTCAGGTCTCCTACATGGACGAGAACGGGGTTGAAAAGCTTTACACCAATGCCAGCGAGTACCCCATAGAGGATATGAAGAATCTGGGGCGGTATCTGTATCTGTCCGGGGATTCTATCTTGATCGACACTAATTTAAAGCATATCCCCAACAACATTACGTCGGAGCTGGAAAACTACAATCTTTACGGAAATAATGAGTACTACATCATGCTGGCATTGGATACCAGGTATCCCCACACGGACCCTTATTCCATCGCCCATAACGCCTACACAAAGGTGCGGGTCAACTACATTACGGGCCTCATATTTTTTGCTATAGGGACCCTGGGGCTTCTCATTACCTTGGGCTGGCTCATCTATCTGGCCGGCTATCAGACCCCGGAGCGGACCGCTGTAACTCTCAATTATTTTGACAAGATTCCCCTGGAGTGCAGTCTGGTGATGACGCTCTTTTTTCTGCGTGCCTGCGGCAGTTTCCGTGAAAATGTGGGAACCCGTCTGGTCCGGCTTTTAGTGAACCAAAGCCACCAGGACTTTTATCTTACTTTGATCGAGGTCCTGGCTTTTTACCTGATCTGTCTGGGGGAAGGGTTCAGCCTGCTGCGCCAATACAAAGCCCGGTCTCTGTGGCATGACAGCCTTGTAGCCCGCATCTGGCGGTGGTCTGTGACTGCCCTCAACAATACTACGTTCCCCGCGCGGCTGACTGCCTGCTTTCTGGGATATCTGGGAACCAATATGGCGCTGATCTACACGGTTTACTACCTGTATGAAAACCGGACCCTTTTGTCTGTACCTTACCTGTATCTGGTGCCTGGAATCGTCCTCGCCGGTTTCCAGCTGTGGACTTTCCTTCTCCTTTACCGGACTGCCGGAGAGACGGAGAAGATCTCTTTTGGCATCTTTAAAATGTCCGAGGGCGAAACAGGATATAAGATCAATACAGAAGGCTTCTCCGGCAAAGCCGCCGAACTGGCCCAGACCCTTAACAACCTTGGCGACGGCCTGGACACCGCCCTGCAGGAGAAGGTAAAAAGCGAACGTCTAAAAGCCGACCTGATCACCAATGTGTCCCATGACATCAAGACGCCCCTTACCTCCATTATCAACTATGTGGATCTGTTAAAGCGGGAAAAGATACAGAACGAAAAGATACAGGGGTATCTGGAGATCCTTGAGCAGAAAGCTCACCGCCTGAAGAATCTGACAGAGGACCTGGTGGAGGCCTCCAAAGCCAGTTCCGGCAATCTGAAGCTTGACATCGCCAACATTGATCTTGTAGAGCTGATCCACCAGACCAACGGGGAATTTGAGGAGAAATATGAGATACGCCATCTGGAACTGGTGTCCGATCTGCCCTCAAAGGCTATTCTCATCGCCGCTGACGGCCGACGGCTGTGGCGAGTGCTGGAAAACCTGTACAATAACGCGTTTAAATATGCCATGGAAAACAGCCGCATCTACGTGGACGTGGCCCAGAGGGAAGATCATGTATATTTTACCATTAAAAATGTGTCTGCCAACCCCCTTAACATCAACGCCGACGAGCTGACCGAGCGTTTTGTCCGGGGGGATGTGGCCCGCACCTCTGAGGGAAGCGGTCTGGGCCTTTCCATTGCCAAGGACTTGACCCATCTTATGGGCGGAGCGTTTGAGATCTATATTGATGGGGATCTGTTTAAAGCACAGGTGGGATTTCCTGTTCTGGATCGACAAAAGTAAAGAGGACTGCTGCGGAATCGCCAGATTCCACAGCAGTCCCTTTTTATCTGCCCTTCCAGAGACTTCCTACATCTGCCTTAAAAGGTTCACCATCTCGATGGCGGACAGCGCGCAGTCGTATCCCTTATTGCCTGCCTTGCTTCCCGCCCGTGCTATGGCCTGCTCGATATTTTCTGTGGTGATCACACCAAACAGCACTGGCACTCCTGTTGACAATCCGACCTGGGCCACTCCCTTGGACACCTCATTGCACACATAATCATAGTGGGTGGTATCGCCCCGAATCACGGCCCCTACACAGATCACAGCGTCATATCTGCCGGATTTTGCCATTTTTGCCGCTGTGACAGGTATCTCAAAAGCCCCCGGCACCCAGGCTGCGGTGATATTGTCCTCCTCCACGCCGTGGCGCACCAGTCCGTCCACAGCGCCGCCCAACAGCTTATTCACAATGATCTCATTGAATCTGGATGCCACAATGCCTACTTTCATCTCCTCCGGCGCTACTACTTTTCCTTCTAATACATGGATCTCTTTCATCTTATTTTCCTCTCTTTCTGATTTTTCGTTTTCCTTACCAGTTAGGTTATGCCTCTACACGCAGATCTTCTGGAAGATATGTCCCATTTTTTCCTGCTTTGTCCTCATGTAAAAGGCGTCATATTTCTGTGGGGCGATCTCAATGGGAAGCCGTTTTTCAATGGTCAGGCCAAAATCTCCAAGACCATAGACTTTTTCCGGATTGTTGGTCAAAAGCCGGAGGGACTTAACCCCCAGATCGGATAAGATCTGCGCTCCAACCCAGTATTCTCTAAGGTCCGGGGCAAAGCCAAGGCGGATATTGGCCTCCACGGTATCCATGCCCTGCTCCTGCAGCTCATAGGCCTTCAGCTTGTTGATCAGACCGATCCCCCGCCCTTCCTGCCGCATGTACAGGATAATGCCTCTTCCCTCATCCTCCACCATCTGCATTGCTGTCTGCAGCTGATTGCCGCAGTCGCAGCGCAGGGAGCCAAAGGTATCTCCTGTGAGGCACTCGGAATGTACCCGGCACAGGACGCTTTCTCCGTCCCCGATCTCTCCCTTTACCAAGGCTACATGGTGCTCTCCCGTAATATCATTGACATACCCATAGATCCGAAAATGACCATACTTGGTGGGCATATCCGTGCAGGCTTCACAGACCACGTGCTTTTCATGGATACGGCAGTAGTTCTGCAGATCTTTTATGGTAATAAATTTTAGCCCATGTTCTTTTGCCATTTTCCACAGATGGGGAGTCCGCATCATAGTGCCGTCCTCCTCCATAATCTCACAGCACACGCCGCACTCTTTGAGCCCCGCCAGGCGCATCAGATCCACAGTGGCCTCCGTGTGGCCTCCCCGCACCAGCACGCCGCCTTTTCTGGCAATGAGCGGAAATACGTGTCCCGGCCTGCGCAGCTCTTCCGGCTTTGTGTGTTCATCCACAAACTTCATCATGGTGTACGATCGCTCCGCCGCGGAGATCCCGGTGGTGGTGTCCACATGATCTACTGATACCGTAAATGCCGTGTGGTGATTGTCCGTGTTCTCCGCCACCATAGGAGGCAGTCCCAGCCTGGCCGCGATCTCCCCGCTCATAGGCGTGCAGATAAGCCCCTTACCGTGACAGGCCATAAAATTAATGTTTTCCTGTGTGGCAAATTCTGCCGCGCAGATCAGATCTCCCTCATTCTCCCTGTCCGGATCATCTGTCACTAAGATCATGTTCCCTGCCCTTAACTCTTCCAGGGCCTCCTCAATGGTGTTATATTCTGTATTCATGGTCCTTCTCTCCTTTCCCCTTTTCCCGGCTGCGTCTGCCTGTCTATAAAAATTCTCTTAAAAACTCCATGGTCATTCCGCCTGGTTCTTCTTCCGGCGCAACCGGTTCCTGCTGTTTCAAAAGATGATCAATATATTTTCCCACCATATCATTTTCCAAATTTACCACATCGCCGTCATGTTTTTTCAGCAAAGTGGTTTCCGCTCCTGTGTGGGGGATTATGGATACCTGGAAAAAGCCCTTTCCCACCTGCGCCACGGTAAGGCTAATCCCGTCAATACAGACAGATCCCTTTTCTATGATCAGGCGCAGGATCTTAGGCGTTGTCTCAATGGTGACCCAAATGGCGTTTTCTTCTTTTTTCATGCTCCGCACCGTCCCTGTTCCGTCAATATGGCCGGAAACCAAATGGCCTCCGAATCTGCCGTCTGCCGCCATAGCCCGCTCCAGATTTACCTGATCTCCTGGTCCCAGCCGGCCAAGATTGCTTCTCCTTACGGTCTCTGCCATGATATCTGCCGTAAAACCGTCTTTTTCTATGGAGATAACGGTGAGACAGACCCCGTTTACCGCAATGCTGTCCCCAATTTTTGTTTTCTCCAGCACCTTTGACGCCGATATGGCAATTTTTCCTGAACTTCCTGCAATGGTTACGCACCGCACCCTGCCTATTTCTTCTATGATTCCAGTAAACATATGTCCTCCTCCCTGTGACCGCCCCCAGCGCTGGGACTGTCTTTTATCCGGTATTCTAACAGCAGATCCTCGCCTATGGGTGATATCTTTTCAAGCTTCAGGCAGGCTGACTGTCCCGGTGTTTCCACTCCAATACCTGTCACCGGACTCTTGGCCCCCGCCCCGCCAAACAGCTTGGGAGCTATAAATACTTTTACTTCTTTTACAATCCCGGCCCTGAGAGCGCTGTCATTTAACTCTGCCCCGCCTTCCAGCAGAACGCTGTCAATCCCCTGGCCGCCCAGATACTCCGTCAGCTTTTTCAGATCTACCTTTTTGTCTGAGTCAGGCAGGGAGACCACCTGGATCCCCAAATGCTCCAGAAAGGCTATCTTTTGGGCAGTCTGTTCCCCGACGTCTCCTCTCTCTACAGCACAGGCAACTATGGTCCTGTACTCTTTTGCGGTCCGGCAGATCCGGCTGTTTAAAGGGATCCGAAGAGCGCTGTCGCATATGATCCTCACCGGGCTTTTTCTCCCCTGGAGCCTTACATTGAGCATCGGGTCGTCTGCCAGCACCGTGCCGATACCTGCCATGATCCCCATATACCCATGGCGCATCTGATGTACAAAGTTTCTCGCTTCCTCCCCTGTGATCCACCTGGACGCCCCTGTTTTGGTGGCGATCTTTCCGTCTGCCGTCATAGCGTACTTCATGACCACATAAGGAGTTCGGGTAGTGATGTAGTGGAAAAATACGGGATTCAACTTGTCGCATTCTTCCCTCATAAAATCTTCCACAACCGTAACCCCTGCATCCCGAAGCAGTTTTACGCCTTTTCCCGCTACCTTCGGGTTAGGGTCCCGGGAGCCAATGATCACGGTGCTTATTTTCTGCTCCAGAATCGCCTGGGTACACGGCGGGGTCCTCCCGTAATGACAGCACGGCTCCAGAGTCACATAGAGCACGGCCCCCTGGGCGCTTTCTGTCAGGGAAGCGATAGCATTGCGCTCCGCGTGAAGTTCCCCGCATCTGGCATGGTATCCCTCTCCGATGATCTTTCCATCTTTTACAATAACCGCTCCTACCATTGGGTTGGGGTTTACCCAACCCTCTCCCTTTCGGGCCAGCTCAATGGCCCTTTTCATGTATTGGCTTTCTGGCATGATCGTTCGCTTCCTTTCCTGAAATTTCTGCATGGGCCGGTTGATCCCTGTAATTGATCCCTGTAATGTCCGAAAAACATCTGCTGATCGCCAATCCCCATAAAAAAATCCCTTCGGAATCTCTCCTCAGGGATTTTACAGTGCGAGATGAATCATTTTGGGCCTTATAAACAAAAACTCTGAAACAGGAATATCCTATCTCAGAGCATCTGTCAATCTTATGGTCTGCGGCCACTGATATCTCAAACATCTTCTCTCATCCAGACTATACTGTCGGCCCCGGAATCTCACCGGATCATGCCTTTCGGCTCGCGGGCTTTACCGCCGGTAGGGACTTGCACCCTGCCCTGAAGATCT
>CAJUPQ010000009.1:0-59334 GCA_910588505.1 uncultured Hungatella sp.
AAGACTACATTTTATCAGGTTTTAGGAAATTTCAAAAGTTGTAAACTGGTGTTAATAATATTATCTATGAAAATATGCATAAAATAAACGAACATAGATACATCGCTAAATATCCTTCTTATCGAAGATTTACTATGAATTATCTCCCCTATTGGATTATCACAAAAAAATACAAGCCATAAAAAAACTTCAAGCACCATTGCAATTGGAACTTCCGTGGGACCTATACCATATACTTGAATGAATCCCAGTATTGTAAAAAACGAAGAAATTAAAGTAACTTTCTTGCATGTTAATGAAAAACCCTGTTTTAACGCAGGCCCATTTTCACCTATATATAACCCCATTGTAAACATAGGAAATCCATAAAAAAGAGTATTTCTATATACTAAATAAGTATTATTACTTGTTTCTCCTGCAATCGCGTAACTCTTTATACTTATCAAAATATTAAAAAGCATAGAACAGAGTCCAACTATATAAATTATTTTATATCTATTACATCCTTTACCCCCCCATTAGCAGAAGGCGTTGATCCTTCCATGGAAATGTCCTTTACCATTTTTGTGTTTGTCAAGACAGATAGCTTAATAAATAGTCCATAAAGCAGATAACTTCCTATTAACGCAGAAATAAACCAAAGATGCCCCGCAAAAGGATTGGCACCCATATATATCCAATACGCTAACGTATTAATATTAACCGTTGTTACTATATAATCTACAATCGAAATACAATACTTATAATAGAGCACATATGTCTCGACGAAATATACAGCTGAAACTATAAGCAGTAAATTCATCAAACGACAGATTCTTTTTCTTATTGCTGTCAAATCGATATTATAACTAAAAAAACCGGCAACTGCAAAGAAAAAAACTATCCCGGGCCTTGCCAAAATGTCTATTAAATATCCTAAGTCACCACTAAATCTTATATGTATAAATACTATCATACAAGAAAGTGGAATTTTAAGAAGTTCCAGTGAATAATTAATTTTTCTCATCGAAAATTCATGCTCATTTCTTTCTTATTTTCTCAATCATTTCTATCACAATCGTATTTTTCACCATTATTTCAATACACATATACGCCAGGACCGAGAATACTATCTTTAAGATTGTATCGAAAAATAATGAAAAATCAAATATTTCAATCATCCAACAGGTTACAAAAATTCCCATACCGCCCATCGCAACTTTTATATACACTTGAATACATTCCTTATTTTGTCTATATGAACCGGATGCCTCATAAGCCAAAATCATAACTGTCATCTCTGCAATAACTGTAGTGATTGCCGCGCCATCCATACCCAATATTGGTATAAAGATAAGATTGAGACCAATATTGATAATAGAGCTTACCACAGTTGAAATCAGAATCATATTATCCTTTTTGCTTGGCAGCAATACACAACTAATATAATAGTTTGCGAGAGAAGAAAAGATCAAAGCTAAGCATAAAATTCGAAGTGAATTGATCCCCCCTATATACTCCTTTCCGGAAACTATAAGAATTGCATTTTTTGATGTCATAATTAATCCGAATAACATGGGTATAACAATAGTAATCACAACATCGTGCATTCTCTTAAGAAGCAACTTATACTTTTCTATCTCGCCATTTATGTAATAATTCGATAATCTTGGGACAGAAACAATTACAACTGCCTGAAAAACTCTCTTTACCACTGTATAAATCTTGACGGAAACGCTATAAATCCCTACCGCAGAGTCTGATTCCAAAATTCCCAGAATCGTAATATCAGAATTCACATATATTAACACCGCTAAACTATTAAAAAACAGTAAAAGAATCGGTCTTATATGTTTTTTCAAATTCGGATGTAACGTTATTCTGATTGGAACCATTTTTCTGCTGAAAAAAAAATTAATACAATATCCCAATGAAGCCGCCATTGCAAAAATCAATGTGTATTTAAGATAGTCTCCTTCGTTTTTAACAAATACAATCATACATCCGAAAGAAATAACCTGAACACATAAATTTCTCAATGATATAAACTTAAAATCCTCGTATATATTATAAATCCATTCCACATTGATTATATTTAATAGTAACTGAATACCCAATATATACAGTGTAAAACGCTCATTTGCTAATCTCGTCCATGTCAAAACAGTAAAAATATAGAATATGATTGAAAAGACTGTAGAGCAGAAATTAATCGTGAAAACTTCATTCGCCAATTTCCAAAGTTTCTCTTTATCGTCCCTAACTCCAGCACCTTCACGAATTACATAACTACTGATCCCTAACTGGGCAAGCAATAAAAAATAAGCTAGTATGGAATTACAGAAATTAAAACGCCCATAATTTTCCGAATGCAAAACAGATGAAATATATTTCATAGTGATTAATTGAAATAAAATAACGCTGCCTTGATTAATCACATTGTATAGTGCATTCAGCTTTATTGAACGTTTTCCCATCTCTTATCCCCTGTATCTTATAATCTCCAAAATCTCATACCAGAAGCCTTCAGTTCATCTATACGGTACAAAGATTTCACATCTACCAAAACCTTTTCCTCATCTTCTAATTCACTCTTAAAAAGTTCCTTCAACTGCATCATAGACATAGATCGATATTCATTATGACCAACCGCTACGATAACGCAATCTGCCTTTGGCACATCTTCCCAAGCGACTAAATCCACGTCATATTCATGTTTTGCAACTTCTGGATCAGCCCAGGAATCCGTTACAATAGGATTGATATCGTACTCTTTCAGGCGGTCGATAATATCAATAACCTTACTGTTGCGGGTATCCGGGCAGTTCTCTTTGAATGTCAGCCCCAGAATAATTACAGTAGCCTTCTTAGGAGCCATATCAGCTTCGATCATTTCCTTGATGGCAGCGTCAGCAACAAAGGCGCCCATCGAGTCATTGATCTGACGGCCATTCAGAATAATTTGGCTGTGATAGCCAAGTTTTTCGGAGATATTGGTCAAATAGTAAGGATCAACGCCAATGCAGTGCCCACCAACCAGACCAGGTTTAAAGCCAAGCGCATTCCATTTAGTGTTCATACCAGCCAACACCTCATCTGTATCAATTTTCAGCTTATCGCAGATAATGGCGATCTCATTCATGAACGCGATGTTGATATCTCGCTGGCTGTTCTCCACCACCTTAACAGCCTCAGCTGTCTTTATATTGCTAACCGGAAAAGTTCCCGCTTTGATGACAATATCATAGACCTTCTTAATCTCTCGAACAGCCTCTTCATCCATACCAGAGACAACCTTACGGATTGTAGTCAAAGTATGTACCCGATCGCCAGGATTAATACGTTCCGGGCTATATCCCATCTTCCAATCTATCCCGCATTTCATCCCACTTTCCTTTTCAATAATGGGAATACAGATGTCTTCCGTGACGCCAGGGTAAACCGTAGACTCATATACGACGATGGTACCCGCAGATAGATTCTGGCCAACAATACGTGACGCCCCTTCAATTGGCCGCAAATCAGGAGTATTGTCCTCGTTTACAGGTGTTGGTACTGCCACAATAATGAATTTCGCCTCCTTAAGTCGTGTAGGATCTGCCGTAAACTCCACCGCTGTATCTTTGATTGCCTCGCCCACTTCATTGGTCGTATCGATACCGTTAGCATATTCATTTATACGTTTTTCGTTAATATCAAAGCCAATTACCTTAATATGTTTTGCAAACTCCACTGCAATAGGCATACCCACATATCCGAGACCGACAAGAGCCAGCTTTTCAGCTCCAGATATGAGACCTTGATAAATGTTGTTGAATTCCATTTTTTTACTCCTTCATTTACTTTTGTTATTATTTCTACTCCTCTGCTTCTTCATGAACGAAGGAGAGCTTTCTTAAGTTCCGTGACGACAAAATCTATCTCTTCCCTGGACTTGTAAGGATCCAGTGGAAGACTAAGAACGGTTGCGCACAGGCGTTCTGTTACAGGACAATCTGCAATTTCACTATCTGTTCCTGCAAATGCCTCTTGAAGATGCATCGGTTTTGCATAGTAGATCATGGATGGAATCCCTGCTGCCCTCAGTTTTGACTGGATCTCTGTCCGATCTGCTGTTTCCGGCAACTGAATGGTATATTGAGCCCATGAACTATAAAATCCATCTTTTATCTCAGGTAAAACAAGTCCTATACCTTTTAGCCCCTCTGTATACCACCCGGCAACCCTGTTGATCTCTTCAAGCTCATAATCCTTAAATGCTTTGAACTTCGGCAACAGGATAGCCGCCTGCAACGTATCTAAGCGACTGTTTCTTCCAAGACGGATGTTATTGTACTTTGCATTTGGGTCATTCCGATTACTCGTATCCTTGCCATGAACACAGATCGAGCGGATCAAATCTTCCCACTCGTCATTATCGGTAAAGATAGCTCCGCCATCGCCATAACATCCCAACGGTTTTGCTGGAAAAAATGAAGTGATAGAAATATCGCCAAAGCTGCATGCCTTCTTTCCATTAATCTTTCCACCAAATCCCTGTGCTGCATCTTCCATGAGAAGTAAATCATACTTTTCACAGACTGCTTTAATAGCGGGATAGTCAGCCGGGAGACCAAAGAGATCAACAGCTATAACTGCTTTTGCCTTATACTTACCATCTGCAATAACTGTTTTAATCGCTTTCTCCAATTTTATTGGGTCAAGGTTATAAGTATGTTGGTCAACATCAACATAGATTGGAGTCGCGCCTTCATCAGCCGGACATTCACCCGAGGAAAAAAATGTAAAATCCGGAACGAAAACCGCATCACCTTTCCCAATTTTCCAGGACCTCAAAGCGATTGAGATGGCATCTGTACCATTGGCGCAAGTTATGCAATGCCTCACCCCAACATATTCCGCCAGTTTCTTCTCCAATTCCTCTATCTCCGGACCTGAGATAAAATGAGCGGAAGTCGCTACACTGACCATTGCTGCATCAATCTGAGGTTTTAAAACCTCATACTGTTTGAGTAAATCCCTAAATTGCATTTTCGTTTCCTCTCATCGTTTATTTGTATATCAAACAGCAATAACTGTACTACATCCCATACCACCGCCAATGCACAGTGTTGCTAAACCTGTTTTCTTCTCATTTCTTTTCAGCTCATACATCAATGTTACAAGTATCCTGCATCCTGATGCTCCGATAGGATGACCAAGCGCAATTGCTCCACCATTGATATTCAGCTTGCTTTCAGGTATTCCCAATTTCCTCTGAACAACAATTGACTGTGCTGCAAATGCCTCATTAACTTCTACCAAATCCATATCATCCATGGTTATCCTTAGTTTCCCAAATAGCTTCTCCGTAGATTTAATTGGTCCCAGACCCATTAGTGCTGGATCTACACCATCAAGCGTACCTCCGAGCCATTCAGCCTCCGGTTTCAATCCAAGTTCTTTTACTTTAGCCTCAGAAGCCAACACCATAGCTGCCGCTCCATCGTTAATACCTGAACTGTTTCCGGCAGTAACCAAGCCGTCTTTCTTAAACGCCGGTTTTAATTTTGACAAAGTCTCTGCTGTTGTTCCAGGTCTTGGCCCTTCATCAGTATCTACCACAATATTGTTTTTTTGTCCTTCAATAATCACCGTTACAATTTCATCTTTAAACCTGCCATCTGCAATTGCAGCAGATGCTTTATCCTGAGATTCCACTGCAAAAGCATCCAGTTCTTTACGGCTCAAGCTGTACTTTTTCGCTATATTCTCTGCTGTAATACCCATGTGATAATTATTTACAGCATCCCACAGTCCATCATTTACCATAATATCAACTAATGGCGTATCAAACATTGGACTTCCCATCCGATAACCAAACCGCGCTTGTCTGAGAGCAAATGGCGCGTTGGACATCGACTCTGTTCCGCCTGCAACAACCACATCAGCGTCACCAGACCGAATCAGGCGCGCTGCCGAATTCACAGCATCAAGTCCTGAACCGCATACAATATTCAAAGTCTCCGCAGTAGTTGTGTAAGGAAGCCCCGCTTTAATAGCTGCCTGTCTGGCTACATTTTGCCCCGATCCTGCCTGTAATACATTTCCCATATAAACATGATCAACATCTTTTGCAGTCACACAGCTCCTCTTTAAAGCCTCTTGAATAACAATGGCTCCAAGATCAACTGACGAAAGTGAAGCCAATACCCCCCCAAATTTGCCGATAGGAGTCCTGCACGCTCCCAAGATAAACACTCTTTTCATTTTGTTCACCTCACAATCTCATGCCGCCATTAACATTCAATACTTCCCCTGTTACGTAGCTGGCAAGATTAGACGCAAGAAACAACGCACAATTAGCGATTTCCATCGGTTCGGCAAGACGGCCAAGCATTGTTGAACCTCGAAACTTATCCAGAAGATTTTCCGGAACTGTCTTCATCATATTTGTCATGGTGTAACCAGGCGCTACGGCGTTTACCCGAACATTACCACCCTTAAGAGCAAATTCTTTGGCCCAACTCTTAGTCATACCAATTACGCCTGCTTTTGTAGCTGCATAATTCGATTGACCAATGTTTCCGAACACACCAACAACAGAAGAAATATTGATAATAGAACCAGATTGTTGCGCCTGCATTGCAGGACCAATAAGCCTCGTAAGATTCCAAACCCCCTTCAAATTTACTGCAATTACCTCATCAAACTGTTCCTCGCTCATCTTCCGCATCATAGCATCACGGGTAATACCTGCACAATTAACAAGAATATCAATGTGATCGACAAGCATGTTAATCTCTTGATAGACCCTCTCACAATCCGTAGTACTTGACACATCCACCTTCAGAATTTTCAAATTACTATTCCACGGTTCAACCTGGATAATATCCAGACCAATAACCTCTGCTCCATTTTCCAGAAAAACATCAACAATAGATCTGCCAATACCATTTGACGCGCCAGTCACTACTGCGATTTTATTATTCAATAACATATTCGTACCCTCCCTTATCTTTTGGTAAATGGTTTAGCTGGGTTTCCGGCTACAACCCTATTCGCTTCGACCGATTTTGTTACATTTGCTCCCATTCCAATGAAGGAGTGTTCCCCCAATTTTATCCTATTTCTTAAAACAGAACCAACACCAATATAGACTCCTTCTCCAGCCTCAACAAATCCGCCAAAAGTAACTCCAGCCGTAACTTCAACATTTTTATAGAGATGTACGTCATGTCCAATATGAATTAGTGCATCCAATTTTACATTATCTTCAATAACTGTATCGCCCCCTGAACCACACGAAATATTATTACACGCTCCAATTTCGACTTGATTCCCTATCACCACTCTTCCTAATGTGGGTATTCTGATCTTATTACCATTGTCATCCTCTGTCATGGTAAAACCGTTAGACCCCACAACAGCATGCTCATTAACAATGACTCTGTCACCAATTATTGACCGTCTGATAATAACTCCAGCTAATATCTTCGCATTCTTTCCAATCTGGACATCTGGACCAATAACACATCCAGGTTCAATATAGGCGTCTTTTGGAATCGTAACATCCTCACTGACATAGTAACCTCCAGAAGCCAGGCGAAATTTCAGCTTTTTTTCCTCAGAAAAACGGGCCTCAGCAAACTGCTCAGCAAATCGAGCATATGCCAATTGCGGCTTATCACAAAACTGAAATGCATGTTTGACGTTAAGTTCCTGAGGTACTGAAATACCTGTTTCCGCAAAAACCAGACACTCATCCACATTTTCTAAAGCAGGCAGCAGGTGCTCTACTTTCTTTGTAATGAACATTGCTGTATTCGACCTCGGAATCCCAATATAAGACATTCCAATAATGTCGAAAGCCTTTCCTTCTGCACTGTGGTCAACCTTATATCTCATCACACTGCCCTCCTCCCCCAAACCGCCCTATAAAATCGATTGTAGATCCGGATTTTAATGGCAGTTTCACAGGGCGATGCTCAGCTGCAGATTTATAGATAGCTAAAACCATTTCAAGCGCCCGCTTACCATCTTCACCCGTCACATAAGGTTGTCTTCCAGTCTGAATCGCATTTATCACATCTGCATACAATGGTGTATGCCCATATCCATAGACATTCGGCGGATTCTCACCATATGTAGCTTTGACATACTTGGGGTCATCCAGGCCATCTGCGAAGTTCCACTCTTCGATGATGTTGTCACTCATACCAGCTGCCTTAGCTGTTCCGGTTTGACCAAAGATATACAAGGTTTCTTCCAGATTCTTCTGATAAACGTTGGTAGTGCCCTCAATAAGACCATAAGATCCATTGGAAAATTTTACCACTGCCATACCCAGGTCTTCGGTTTCAAGATACGAATGCCCAAGCTGATCCGTGTACGCCATAACCTCATCCACATCATTCCCCATCATCCAGCGAAGAAGATCAATATTGTGAATACACTGATTCATAAGACATCCGCCATCCTGCAGCCAAGTTCCACGCCAAGGCGCCTGATTGTAGTAATCCTTGCCACGGTTCCAGCGAATATGCGCTGCGCCGTGAAAGAGTTTGCCGAAGCGTCCTGCTTCTAATGCTTTTCTGATATATTGCACCGATTTGTTAAATCGATTCTGATGATTTGTACAGATAACCACACCCGCATCATGCCCTGCTCTGATAATCGCATCTGCATCAGAAATTGAAAGTGCGACAGGTTTTTCGATAATCAAATTACATCCGGCCGCAATACATTGGAGAGCAATGGCGGCGTGTTTTCCGGACTCTGTGGCAACCGCTACCAGCTCAGGTTTTTCAGTCGCCAGCATTTCGTTATAATCTGTATATTTCTTAACACTATCCAGCCCAAACCTCTCTGATTTCTCAGCCATGGCTTCTGGCAGAATATCACACATAGCAACAAAATCTAAGTGATTGTTCTTCGCCGCCTCAATGTGATTCGGACTAATACGGCCACATCCAATTAGCGCATACTTCATTATTCCAACCCGTCCTTTCGCTTCGCTCAGTCAACATTTAAAATTTATAAACTATTTCAGCCACGGCAAAACAGCTTGTGTTACACTTATGTAGGATTCCTCCTGTAAGGGACTTAAAAGAAGAATAAAATACAACGAAACAACAGCAATACTAATACTTCTTAATAAATAACGGTCATTCTTTACTATTCTTTTATTTATATTAGATGAAATGTTAGATAAAGTAATTATAATAAATGGCATCATAAAATAGATTAAACGCGAGAAATTGATATTAACTTTTATAAATAAAATAAAAGAACATGACATTAATGAACAACGAATAAACAGTTCATCCGTTTGTAAACATTTATTCATTACTGATTTTCGGGGTGTCCGACAATACAAAAGCAGCAAAACAAGGAGTAAAACTGGAAATGAATGCCGTATAACAACATCTGGTGGAACGTCTGTATTGTAATACCAAAACCTCCTGTTATGAGTAATATTGAACATTATTCTTAAAACGGCAGGGAATATCGTATATATAAACACGAATTCAGCCATTACAAACCATTTATAAAACTTATAAAAGTTCTTGTGATTCACGAAAACCAATACTATATAGAAGAAACACATCTCATGGAACATTGAGGCAATCATAATCGATATAATGTATTTTATATTGCCTCTTTTTGTATTGCTTTTTAAAAACCTGATTCCATACATAACAAAAACTATTCCAACAGCATTCCTCATTTGTACGCAAAAAAGTAAAAATGGAAATATCATAAAACACAGGAGTACAAAAACCGGTTTCTTTGCATAGTCTAAAACAACTTTCCTGAACACACAAAACACAATTAAAAAAATAAATATTCGATATTGATAAAATGACAAACCCAGCTTATAAAACAATATGCCGCAACATGCATATAACGGCTCATATTTATATAATAAATTTGACGCCTGACCAGTACCATAAGCGATATATTGGTTTTCATAATTTATAAAATCCGGATCTCTGTTATTCATCACACAAAGAATAAATAAGCAAATTAAAAGCATATCAAATATGATTTTCTTTATAGAAGAACCCACGTTAATATTTGTTTTCATGCTTTCTTCTCCAGGTATCAAAAATTGGTTTTATATGCATTGCGTCCAATAGACAAGCCATAAGGTATCTAAATCTTCCATATGTACTGTTATTAAAAATTATCCTTTTTGTCTCTTTCTTTACAGTCAAAAAATCCTCGCGGTTCAAAGAAACATCTTTCATGTGTTCGCATAACAGAGCGTATATTTTTTTCGTATCATTTCTGATGTTACTCTTAGTTGGCACAATCTGATAATGCGCAACAATTCCCGGATTTCTATTTCTTCTTCTCTGTCCCCATGTTACTTGATATAAGTATTCCTTAAACAAATGAATCAGAGCATAACATAGTAAATCAGCCTCATTCGCCATAATCTGTTTAATCCACTTGCATTCTGCGTTATATCTTCTTATTATCAATTCCGAGGAATAGACACTGAAGCCGTTAGACATTCTATTGACTGCTATATCTTTTGACTTCTCCGTATTTGTATAAATCCATGTTGGCATTTTTAATATATAAAAATTTCCATATATAGACAAAGCCGACCTAAAGAGGTTATGAGCTATAAAACTAAATTTTGTTTCAATGTTTTCTTTTAAAAACTGCTCAATGTTATCTAAATCTAATAGCTTTATATTGTATATGCTACCACTTGGATGGACATATAATGAATAATGGGCTTTTAAGCATTCATTCCTTTCTATGATCATTTTACTTTCTGAATATCTTATCTTCCACTTCGCTTCCTCATCGATTGCCTCACCTGTTAAATATGAGACGGGCTGCTCTCTTTTTATAATCCTAATAATTTCTTTTATACTATCAGGCACTACGCCATCGCGGGCCCGAAGAAGAAAACCATATGTTCCTTTCGCCCGTTTAAACGAGCGAATGATATTCAAGTCGTGTCCCAGATTGTCGCTGTTTCGAAAATATTTAATTCTCTTATCACCTATTTTTTCGAGCATCCCCTGTATATCTTCCGTTGAGCAGTCATCAGATATTACTATCTCAATATCATCCTCCGGGTACAGTAATATTTGTTTGACCACTTTTTCTACCATATGTACTTGATTGTATACTGGAATACAAAAACTTAAAATCGGCGTTTCCATACTGCTTACCTCTTAAAAATCTTCTTCATTTCTTCATCCCATGTATATTTTTCTGCCCATTTTCGCATCTTTTCAGGAATCGTATCATCTGATTTTAATTTGTAATAAAAATCCAATACCGCCTTTATATCTATTGGCGCGTCTGTCGATTCAACCTGCATAGCATATGGGAAACTATTCTTATCAAATAATGGCTCTCCCGCATAAAAAAACGGAATTCCCTTTGCTATATATTCTTTCGTTTTCAATCCTGAACTATCCTTCGTGTTACATCTATGCATTCCCAGACAACCGGCGCCAATATCGACCTGATCGTATATTTCATCAAGTTCATTTCCTTTCTTTATTCCCAGATACTTAATCTTCCCCTCCATATTTAATTCTTTAATTAACTTTTTGGTTGAATCCATAATTGTTCCAACAAACCACAACTCAACATTTATACATTCATGGCTATTGGTATAATAGTTGTATAACCCTCTTACTAATCTGTCATACCCATGCGCCAGCCACTCATATGAAACAGAAATAATCCGGATTCCTTCATGTACAGTTTTCGTTTGCCGCCTAATATGATCGAGGTCTACCCCATTATCGATCCTTATAGTTTCTTTTCCAAATATATTGTCAAAACTGCTAATCGTAACTATTTTATCTATATATTTAAGATTTGCTTTCCTGTATATTCTATCGATTACAAATACAGGATACAGCACATACTGTCCTTTGTTATAATTCGGGTATGAATGCATTTCTAAAATTACTGTCTTGGTATGATTTTTAGCCTCCTTATACAATTTCATCGTAGAATAGTCAAAAAATACATATCGAAAATACATCTCTGTAAATCTTTCATCTGTTCCTTTTAAAAACTCAAATGCCATATTTTTTAAAGTCTTATTCCTTAAAACTCTATTAATAATTTTGCTTTTTGCAGGGAACTCCCTGAAATATACAATATTACCCTTTCTGTCAAAGACAGCCGCTCCTTCTTCGGTATAACCTGTATAATACCTGACTTCGTGTCCAATATGATCTAGTGCCTGTATTTGAGCAAATACCTTCTTTGTTATCCCCCTGCTGGTATCCTCAGGAAACATGTTTGCAAATATAAACATCATTGTCCTCTCTGTGTATCGCCTAATATTTCTCTATAAATACTCCACATGCTATTTAGCGCATTTCTCATCTCAAACGGTTCCACTGCTTTTAAGCAATCCTCTCTCATACGCATTCTCAAATCATCACTGCCTGCAAGCTTATCAATCGCTGCCGCAAATCCATCTATATCATCAGGATCACAAGAATAGCCAGTCTTTCCATCAATCACATAGTCAAGAATTCCATGTACATTAGAAGATACCAGAGGAACTCCTGCTGCCATAGCCTCAATGCCAGCCAGGCCAAGTCCCTCGATTCGTGATGGAAACGCGCTGATATCAGCTGTATTACACAGTTCCGGAATATCCCGCCGAAATCCAAGAAATACTGTATGGACGCAAAGGGAATTTGAGAGGTTTTCCAGTTTATCCTTCAATGGTCCTCTTCCACATATTACATAGTAAATATCATCTCTCTTAAGTTTTCCAAGTGCTTTGATAATAACTTGGTGATTCTTTCTCTCTATCAGCTCTCCAACAGAAAGAATCATCATGCAGTCTTCTGGAATTCCAATACGCTTTTTATAGGCTTTCTTATCTACCTTCACACTTTTAATTTTATTGACGTCTACGCCAACACCTGGAATATATCTGACCTGCCTGGCATAAAAAGTCTTTGCTCTGCTAAAGTCTTCTTTGTTAATCGTAACTATGTAATCCGTATATTTTGACATCCATTTCTCTACCGGATAATACATAATCCAGTTTTTCCTTGGCGCCGCATTATGAAAATGAAACCCATGACATGTGTACATAACTACCGTACCTTTTTTTCTGGCTCTTCTCGCAGATAAACGAACAAGGATTGATGCCGTAGGCGTATGTGTATGAATGAGGTCAAAATGATTAACATCTATCATGCGCTTTAATTCTTTGTAGGCTTTAACAGTATCTACACGGAAAGGGCTTCTTGAAAAGTGAATATTGTGGAGAATAATTCCCTGAGATTTTATCTTCTCCAAATATTGCTTAGTCCGTTTCTCGTCTGTGTCTTCCATATAATCGAGATTACATGCAATATGAACTTCACACCCCATTTCAGTATATAAGAACTGAACATTTTCTTTATTGAACCATTCTATAAACGATACGACACTTGCAACAATAAGTACTTTCTTCAACAATTTAACTCCTCTGATACTCTGCAATTAACTCTTTTGCCTGTAATTGAAGTTCATCATATCTTGCCTGGCTTACCATACCGGCTTTCAAAAGCACATCCCCATAATCATCTGTTACATCAAGTTCTGCTTCACTTTCGCTATGACCAAAAACCTTTCTTACAGTCTTGAGCAATATCTTAAAATCTTCTAAAAAGCTCACTTTCTCTATGTACTCCAAATCCCACTTAAACTTCTGCTCCCATGTCACTGCATTTCTTCCATTAATCTGGGCAAGCCCGCTTAGTCCAGGTTTCACTGTATGACGCATACGAACCTCTTTGCTCATAAATACCATATCGCGAATCAGCTGAGGACGCGGTCCGATAATGCTCATATCCCCCTTTAATATATTAAAAATTTCCAGCAATTCATCCATACTGGATCCCCTTAGAGCTTTTCCGAATTTTCCAAGGCGTAACTTATCTGGTAAAAGATTCCCGTTCTCATCACGTCTGTCTGTCATTGTTCGAAACTTATACATATCAAAAATTCGTTCACGGCCGGTCTTTGGATCTATAAGTCCAGGGCGTGGCTGCTTAAATACAACAGGGCTTCCCATCTTAACTCTTACAAGTATTGCTATGATAATATAAAGCCATCCAAAAACTATGATAGTTAGTAATGAACAGATTATATCCAACAGACGCTTTATATATTTCTCATAAATTCCACGTTTTCTCTGCATATCACAAAATCCTATTCAAAGCACGCTTTAATTATATTAATAATTTTGTCCTGCTCGTTTGCTGTCATCTTGTTATCACTCGGCAAACATAGGCCTCTGGCAAATATATCCGCACCTACGTCCGTACCAGAACATGCAATATAGGCGTCTGTCCTCGCTCTTCCATTCCCCTCACGCACTACAAACCGATTCATCCTATATAGTGGCTGCATGTGCATTGGTTTCCAGATCGGACGCCCTTCCGCGTTAAAAGCACTAAATGCATCCAGTATCTCCTGTGGACAACTTTTACCCTTCTCACTTGTATATAGGTAGTCCTTCTCTCCTCTGACCTGTTGGCACATTGCTGCTTCATCAATCAATAAACAACTCAGCCAATAGTTGGGTTTACTCTTATCCTCAAAAGGATTTACAAGCACCGGCAGATCTTTCAGACCTTCCTGATACCTTTCGTAGATAGCTTTTTTCTGTCCAATATGTTCATCAATATGAAGCATATTCCCCCGTACAATGCCAGCGATGATGTTACTCATTCGGTAATTATAGCCCAACTCCTCATGCTGATACCATGGCGCCTCCTCGCGGCTCTGAGTACTCCATTTACGCACCTTATCTGCATCCGCTTTGCTGTTTGTAATAAACATTCCCCCTGCCGATCCAGTGCATATTTTATTACCGTTATAGCTTATAGCTCCAAAATCTCCGAAACTGCCACACATGCCGGATACAACTTGTCCGTCGTACCTTGCTCCCATTGCTTCTGCAGCATCCTCTACGATCAGCGCTCCGTGTTTATGACACACCACAGCAATCTCGTCCATCTTTGCCGGAACACCGTAAAGATGTGCCACTACCACCAGTTTCACATCTGGATACATCTCAAAAGCTTTTTCCAACGCAACCGGATCCATGTTCCAGGTATCAATCTCCGTATCAATAAAAACAGGCTCGCCACCTTCATAAACGATGGGGTTTACAGACGCATCAAATGTCAAATCTGAGCAAAATACCCGTTGCCCTGCAAGACTGTTTCCAGGCATTGCTCCCGGATTAATCTGCTCTGCAGCCAGCTTTATGCACATATGTAAAGCCGCTGTACCACAAGATAATCCTACGGCATATTTCATTCCAAGGTACTCAGCGACCATCATTTCCAGTTTATTTATATTTGTTCCAACTGTACTTACCCAATTACTCTCAATAGCTTCCTTGACATACTGAAGTTCCTCATCGTGCATCGTTGGAGAGGACAGCCATACTTTTTTTTCAAATGGGATTATCTTCTGAAACCGTGGATCTTGTAATATTGCGTTTTTATCCATAATCTATCCATTCCTTTTATTCGTTATTTATTAACAATCGAAAACTGATGTGATATTCATAAATATTCTTAATACATACTTCTTTCTACATCTCTTTCTTATAAATTTCCAACCCAACTGTCACCTGTTTCTTATCCCCGGCAAATGGAATTTCTATCTCAGCTGTCCTTTTATGGCGATCAATCCTCTGGATCAGCTGTTCCCGTCCTTTCAACGGCCCACTGGTTACAACAGGGCTTCCATTCCTGATAATTCCCCTTGACATATTAACCAAATTTTCCCTTTGACACATACCTTTCAAATATGGTCTATCGCATGGAGTCAATGAAATATCCGGTTTTGTCTCTCCATTCCTCAACAGATTTTTCACCAGCACTATAACATTTATTCCAGATAAAAAGAGATGTCCTGGCAGTGCAATCCGCTTCTCCAGATGCCACCTTCCACCGTAACGTATCATTCGTTGATACCGAAAACAGATTATTTCTTCTAATTCTTCTGAATCAACAAATATCTGACATTTCTCCGCATAATATGTTTCATTACCTACTGGGCATCTCAACAAATACCAGATTTCACTCATCTCCTCTTAGTTTTTGCCTCAAATTGTTCGCTTAACTGATAGTTAAGCGACACTTTTTATGTTAATTAAATCTATAAATACTAATTTTGCTCATTGATTCTGATTATATCATCATTTCTCATAGGTGTCAACCGCATCAGATTGACATATTTTCCGAAAAAATAAAAAAAGTTATCAAATTTGGAGTTAAAAATATAATTTTGTATTATTTGACAGTCAATAATATTAAAAAAAGTGTCGCTTAACTATCAGTTAAGCGACACTTTTTAACCTTCCCCCACTTACGCAAAATCAAACAAAGACAACTGATTGGACTCCGGCAGATCCCCAAACAGCCCCAGATCCCCCATCAAATCGCAGATGGTCTTGCTGACCTTGGTGCGATTCCTAAAATCCTCCTTGGACAAAAACGGCCCGTCCTTCACCGCGTCCACCACGCCGTCAGCCGCCTTGTCCCCCAGGCCGTCTATGCTGGCAAAGGACGGCATCAGCTTTCCGTCTATGATCTGAAAATCCCTTGCCTTAGCCCTGTAGATGTCCAGAGGCACAAACTCAAACCCTCTGGCATACATCTCCTGAACCACCCGCATATCCCTCATGGAATCCTGCTCCTTCTTGGACAAATTGTCCCACCGCTTCCTGTAATCCGCGATATAGTACTCCAGCTTATCCCGGCCCTGACACATAATCTCATAGCTGAAGGCGCTGGCCCGGATGCTGAAAAACGCCGCGTAGTAGGCCAGAGGATAAAACACCTTGCAGTAGGCAATGCGCCAGGCCATCATCACGTAAGCCGCCGCGTGGGCCTTTGGGAACATGTACTTGATCTTTAAACAGGAGTCAATATACCACTGTGGCACGTCGTGAGCCAGCATGGCCTCGATCCAGTCCGGTTTCAGCCCTTTGCCCTTTCGCACCGACTCCATGATGGTAAAGGAAAGCCCCTCCTCCATGCCCTTCTGGATCAGGTACACCATAATATCATCCCGGCAGCAGATGGCCGTCTGGATGGTGGCCTGACCGCTTAGGATCAGGTCCTTGGCATTGCCCAGCCACACGTCCGTGCCGTGGGCCAATCCGGCGATGCGCACCAGGTCGGAGAAATACTTAGGCTTGGCGTCCATAAGCATCTGCATGGCAAAATCCGTTCCGAACTCCGGCACCCCCAAAGCCCCCAGGGGACAGCCGCCGATATCCTCCGGCGTGATGCCCAGGGCAGAAGTGTTCTGAAACAGGGACATGACCTCCTTGCAGTCCAGGGGAATGTCCTTCACCGGGTCCAGCCCGGTAAGATCCTGCAGCATCCTGATCATGGTGGGATCATCGTGTCCCAGAATGTCCAACTTTAACAGGTTGTGGTCAATGGAGTGGTAATCAAAATGGGTGGTCACCGTGGTGGTCTCCATATCATTGGCAGGCCGCTGCACCGGGGTAAAGGAGTAGATCTCCTCCCCCACAGGCAAGACCACGATTCCCCCCGGGTGCTGTCCCGTGGTCCGCCGCACTCCCACACACCCCTGGACGATGCGGTTGATCTCGCAGCCTCTCTTCCGGTCCCCCCGCTCCTCATAGTAGTTCTTCACATACCCGTAGGCCGTCTTGTCCGCCAGAGTGCCGATGGTCCCGGCCCGAAAGGTCTGGCCTTTGCCAAAGATCACCTCCGTGTAGTCGTGGGCATGGCTCTGGTACTCCCCGGAAAAATTTAAGTCAATATCCGGCTCCTTGTCCCCTTTAAATCCCAGAAATGTCTCAAAAGGGATGTCGTGGCCGTCCTTTTTCATCAGCGCGCCGCACTTTGGGCACTCCCTATCCGGCATATCACACCCGCTCATTCCCCCGAACTTCTTCACATCCTCAGAGTCAAAGTCCGAATAGTGGCACTCCGGGCAGTAATAGTGAGGGCTTAAAGGGTTCACCTCCGTGATCCCGGACATGGTGGCCACCAGGGAAGACCCTACGGACCCTCGGGATCCCACCAGATACCCGTCCTCATTGGACTTCCACACCAGCTTCTGGGCAATGATGTACATAACCGCGAATCCATTGGAGATAATGGAGTTTAACTCCCGCTCCAGCCGCTCCACCACGATCTCCGGCAGATTGTCCCCGTAAAGCTCCCTGGCCCGGTTGTAGCAGATATTTCTTAAGGTCTCGTCAGAGTTTTCGATCACCGGAGGGCATTTGTCCGGCCGCACAGGCGAAATGTTCTCGCACTGGTCGGCAATGCGCCTGGTGTTGGTGATCACCACCTCCTCCGCCTTGTCAGGCCCCAGGTAGGCGAACTCATCAAGCATCTCCTGGGTGGTCCGAAGATACAAAGGCGCCTGGTCGTCGCTGTCCTTAAATTTCCTGTGAGACATGATGATCCTGCGGTAAATCTCGTCCTCCGGGTCGAGAAAGTGTACATCGCAGGTGGCGCACACCGGCTTGTTAAACTCCTCCCCCAGATGGACGATCTTCCGGTTAATGTTCCTTAGATCCTCCTCGCTCTCTATGGAGCTGTCCTCATCCCGAAGCATAAAATCATTGTTGCCAATGGGCTGGATCTCCAGGTAATCGTAAAAATCCACGATCTTTCCCACCTCCGTGTCCGGGATCCCCCGAAGCACCGCCTGATAAAGCTCCCCCGCCTCACAGGCCGAGCCAATGATCAGCCCCTCCCTGTACTTGCGCAGCAGACTTCTGGGGATCCTGGGCCTTTTGTGGTAATAGTCAATGTGGGACCAGGACACCAGCCGGTACAGATTGGTCCGCCCCAGGTCATTCTTGGCCAGGATGATCACGTGGTAGGAAGGCAGCTTTTTTATCTTTTCCCTGTCCATGTCCCCCAGACGGTTTAACTCGTCAAGGGTGTGGATGTCCCTGGCCTTTAACATCTTCAAAAACGCCAGAAAGATCTCCGCCGTGGCCTCGGCGTCCTCCACGGCCCGGTGATGGTTCTCCAGGGAAATGTTCAGCACTTTTGCCACCGAATCCAGCTTATAGCGGCTGATCTGGGGCAGCAAAATTCTGGCGAGAGCCACCGTGTCCAGCACCGTAGGATCAAAGGGAAGGCCCAAAAGCCTTGCGTTCCGGTCAATAAAGCTGACGTCAAAGGAGGCGTTGTGGGCCACCAGGGCCGCCCCCTCACAAAACTTTAAGAAATCCGGCAAAACCTTGTCGATCTTAGGCGCGTCCAGGACCATGGCGTCGTTGATCTTTGTCAGCTGTTCGATGCGGAAAGGGATCGGCTCGTCCGGGTTGACAAAAGTGCTGAACCGGTCTGTGATCTTCCCTTTTTCCACCCGCACCGCCCCGATCTCGATAATATGGTTGGTGAGAGGGGAAAAACCTGTGGTCTCAATGTCAAAAACCACGTAAGGGTCGTCAAAATCCTGGCCTCTGCCATTGTCCACCAGCTGTTTCTCGTCATCCACCAGATACCCTTCCACCCCGTAGATGACCTTAAACGGATCTCCCTTGTCCAGGGCGTGGCTGGCATCCGGAAATGCCTGGACGCACCCGTGGTCCGTGATGGCCAGAGCGGGCATGCCCCACTTTTTGGCCCGCTTCACCAGATCTTTCACGTCGCTGACCCCGTCCATATCGCTCATCTTGGTGTGGCAGTGGAGCTCCACCCGCTTCACCAGGCTGTTATCTGTCCTCTGATCCGAGAAATCCTCGCATTTTTTCAGGCCCACCACAGACCCGATGGTCAGCTCCCCGTCAAACTTGTCAATGGTGGTCATGCCCTTTAACTTGATAAACTGCCCCTTATTCACTGCCTTGTCAATATCCTCCAGGGCGTCCTCCCGGACAAACAGCTTCACGGTGATGGTGTCCGTAAAATCAGTGACATCAAAGATCACAATGGTCTTGCCGCTCTTTAAAAGCCGGCTGTCCTTGGCAATGATCTTGCCCCGGATGGTCACTTCCCCCATCTCGCCGGCAATGTCCCGGATCTGGGAAAATTCGTCCTCAAAATCCCGGCCGTAGAGCACGTCCGGATTGTCGCTCTTTTTTTGGTAGCTGCCGAATCTGCGGGGTTCTTTGGAGAAGGATTTTTTCCCGGTGTCCCCAGATCTTCCGCTGTCAAAAAATGCCCCTGGCGAGGCGACTTCTCCCTTTGCGTCTCTGCCTGCCTGGGGCAAAGACTGTGCCCCGCCCATAGCCGCCTTACTCCTCTGCCCATTCGCATCCGCGGTCCGCCCTTTTTCAGACGCAGGATCGCCGGTTCCCATGGCCGCAGGCCTTTTGTCATCCACATATTCGTTCTGCTCTGGAACATTTCCCGCAAACATGGGATGATTCAGGATCTTCTCTTCAATCTCTCTCTGGATCTGGGCCTCCCTCTGTTTTAACAGTGTGTTCTCTGACGCTTCTACAAACTCATATTCCACATCCACCGGCAGTCCGCACCGCTCGTAAAAAATTTTCTCCAGGATTCGTTTCAAATCCCCTGTTTTTTCCCGAAAAACCCCATTGTCCTCCACAGTCATCCGCAGCAGATTTGTCTGCGGAAAACTGCATCTGGCTTTTCTCATGATATTATACTCCACAATACTGTAGCTTTTCAGCTCATAGAGCAGACTATCCCTGTATACTTGAAAAAGCTTCTCTGGATTATACTGTCCTGACAGACTGTATTTCTCCATGATCTTTACAGTAAGTTTTTTTCCGGGAAACAACTGCTCCCGAATCCCTTTTTCCAGGGCATGGATGTTTCTCTTATCGATCAGCCTTGGGCTGTTTATGTAGACGCGTAGAGAACTTCGATCCCTGGTGGAAGAAACCCGCTCCACACAGACCAGTCTGAAAAGCTCATTCATCTCCGCTGTCATATGTAGATCTGGAAATACCTCCAGAAATGATTTTGCCATCTTACCACTCCTGTTCACGTTTTAAAGGATCGTCATAAGCAGCACTCCTGCTCCGCTGGCCAAATTTTTCTCATGAATATGCTTCAAAAGGTCTGTTTCAAACTTTGAGGAATGTTCCGCAACTCTGCTGATACAGGAAATAATATAAATATAATCTTCCCGATCAATCCTCCCCCCTTGTTTCACAAAATCCGCTAAGAGGATCATCTGGATCATAGCAAACTCAACCGCTGTATAAATAAACTTTTCTTTTGACTTTTCATACTCCGGTATGGTGATCATATAGGAAAAGATGCGATAAACCCAATAGTTTGTATAAAATCTGCCATACTCAGCTCTGCAGTTTTCTTTAAACGCCTGTACATCCGATAAATACTGCTCCATTCCGCATTCTGAAAAATACAGTTCTGCCTGCCTGATCAATTTTGCGAAACGCTGGGATTCTGCCTGTGTATATTGTTGCATGATGAAAAACAGCTGTCTAAGAAACTGATACTGTTTTCTTCCATCCACAAGCTGGCCGATCCGCGTTTCCACCCCCCAAAGAATGGCTTCCTGAGCGTAAAGGCTGACCTCCTTTTCAAATGCTTCGCCATCAAGCTGATCCTCCCGATACATACGGATTCCCTCTTCCAGAACCGTAAACGCTGTAAACAGGCGGGTATTCAGGGATATCTGGGGCATACTCTGAAGGATTTCCACCATAGACGCCCGCACTGTACACTCAAATAAATACAACCGCAAATGCGGATACTCCGACATGGTTCTCTGATCCTGACCAGTATCAAACTCAACCGCGTCTTTTTCCATCAGCATCGATATGACCTCCGGACAGGACATAAAAAGATACCCTTCTAAGTTTTCACCGTACTGATGAAACTGACGGGGATACATCGTACAGACCGTACTTAAATACTCAGGTCCCAATTTGAGCACAACTCTGCACAGGTTATTATCAGTCAGCATAGGGCACCTTTTATGATCAGCCAGCCGGACAGATACCCTGCCTCTGGTATCATCAAGCCACTCTTTTGCCAAAACGCCCAGCTGTTCTTCTTTCTCGATCATTTTTTCATAAGTTTCTTTATCTATTTCCACTCTCCAGCCCACGCAGCATGTGTTTGAACAGGCGTCCGCGCTGCATTTAAACTCCTTATATACATCTACTGTAAGATAGTTCACAACAGTTCCTTTCTCTGATATGCCATGGTATATCACCCCCGCAGTTTCAAAAACTCCTCCCGGAGAGCCGCCAAAAGCTCCCCTTCCGGAAGCTTTCTGACCACCTCCCCTTTCCTTATAAGAAGCCCTTCTCCCACGCCTCCCGCAATCCCAAGATCCGCCTCCTTAGCCTCCCCCGGCCCGTTGACCACGCAGCCCATGACAGCCACCTTCACATCCAGATCATCAAATTCCGCCGCCATAGTCTCCACCTGCCCCGCCAGGCCGATCAGGTCGATCTGCGTTCTCCCGCAGGTAGGGCAGGAAACCACCGTAACCCCGCCTTTTCTAAGGCCCAGAGTCTTTAAGATCAGTTTTGCCGACTTTACCTCCTCCACCGGAGCCCCTGTCAGAGAGACCCTGATGGTATCCCCGATCCCCTGGCTTAAAATCAGCCCCAGCCCTATGGCGGACTTAATATTGCCCGCTGTCAGAGTACCGGCCTCGGTGATTCCCACATGGAGAGGATACCTGGTTTTACCGGCAATCAGTTCATGGGCTTTGACGCACATAAGGACATCGGAGGACTTGATGCTGATCACCAGGTTGTCATATCCCATATCCTCGATGATTCTCACCTTGTCCAGGGCGCTCTCCACGATTCCCTCCGCCGTAACGCCGCCGTACTTTGCGATCAGGTCCTTTTCCAGGGACCCGCTGTTGACCCCCACGCGGATGGGGATCCCCCGCTCCCTGGCCTTATCCACCACAGCCCGCACCCGGTCCACAGAACCGATATTGCCGGGATTAATGCGGATCTTATCCGCCCCGTTCTCTATCGCCGCAATAGCCAGGCGATAATCAAAATGAATGTCAGCCACCAAGGGTATGTGGATCTGCCTTTTGATCCGGCCCAACCCCTCTGCCGCCTCCTTTGTGGGAACCGCCACCCGGATAATGTCGCATCCCGCCTTCTCTAATCCCAGGATCTGCTCCACCGTAGCCTTCACATCCTCGGTCTTGGTGTTGCACATAGACTGGATCAGGATCGGATTCCCGCCCCCGATCACCCGGTCCCCGATCCGCGCGATCTTGCTTTCCTCTCTTCCCATGGTTCTACTTAACTCCCTTCTCCCCTATTTAAAAAACAACATGGCAATATCATTAAACAGCACAAACACCATAAAGCCCATCAAGAGCGCCATGCCGGCCATGTGGACCATGCCCTCCTTCTCCTTGTCAACCGGTTTCCCGCGAAGGGCCTCCAACAGAAGAAACACCAGACGCCCTCCGTCAAGGGCCGGGATCGGCAGCAGGTTCATGACTCCTAAGTTGGCGCTCAGCATCACGCACAAGTTGGCCAGCGTCAAAAGCATGGTCTCAAGCCCGTACTGCCTGGTCTCCTCCACTGTCTCGTCGATCATGCTCACCAGACGCACAGGTCCTGCCATATCCTGGGCTCCCACCTGGCCCCGGATCATCATACCAATGCTCTTCACCACAGTCTTCATCCAGTAGACCACCTCGTAGGCCCCGTATTTCACCGTCTTTAGAATCCCTCCCGTGGGCTGTCGATAGCCTCTGGTCTGGATCCCCAGCATGTATCCGCCGTGCTCCTCCGAGTATCTGGGCTCCAGCCGGGCCCTTCGAAGCTCGGTAGAACCGTCCTCCAGGGTCCTTCGATACTCTACGTCCACCGGCTCCGAAGGGTGCAGATACATGTACATGGTCACATCCCGGTACACCATAACCCGCTCCCCGCCCAGCCGGGTGATCACGTCCCCTGCCTCCATGCCCTGCTCCTTAGCGGAAAATCCGTCCAAAACCCCTGTCAGCTCCGCGGGATCATACCCGGCCACATGGATGATGGCCAGGGCCAGGACAAAAGCCAGGAGAAAATTAAACACCGGCCCCGCGGCAATAACCGCGATCCTGGACCAAACCGGCTTGTTGTTAAACGCCTTGGGGTTGGCGTCTTCCTCATCCTCCCCCAGCATCATACAGGAACCGCCGAAAGGCAGCCCCTTTATGGAATACCGGGTCTCCCCCTTCACAAAACTAAACAGGCGGGGTCCCATGCCTATGGAGAACTCCACCACGCCGATACCGCATTTCTTTGCTACAATGAAGTGTCCAAACTCGTGGATCAGAATGATGATCCCAAACACAAGGATCGCCACGATCATGCTCATACTTTCGATACCTGCTTTCTAATGAAAATAAATAGACATTCGGTCAAACTGCCGGCCCAGTACTCTATCCGCCCAATAATCATACTTTCAGCGCCCAGTACTCCATCCTTTCAGCGCCGGGACGGCAGATCACCCCAGAAGCTCATAGGTCCACCGTTCCGCTTCCAGGATCTCCTCCACCCCAGGCTTATCCACCACTTTATGTGCCTCCATGGCCCGCTCAATCTTATCCGTGATCTCCAGATAGGAGATCCGCCTGGCCAAAAACTCCTTAACCGCCCACTCATTGGCCGCGTTAAACACCGTCGGAAGGCTTCCGCCCCGCTCTCCGGCCCGCCAGGCAAGGGAAAGGCCTCTAAAGTTCCGGAAATCCGGCTTCTCAAAGGCGATCTCATGTAACGTCCAAAAATCCAGACGCTCCCCTGGAAGAAATCTTCTCTTCGGATAGTACAGGGCGTACTGGATGGGCAGCTTCATGTCCGGCGTGCCAAGCTGGGCCATAACCGCGCCGTCCTCAAACTCCACCATGGAGTGGATCACGCTCTTTGGCTGGATCACCACCTGGATCTGGTCCATCTCCACCCCAAACAGCCACTTAGCCTCCATCACCTCCAGGCCCTTGTTGACCATGGTGGACGAATCAATGGTGATCTTTTGGCCCATGGACCAGTTGGGGTGCTTTAAGGCGTCCTCCACCTGCACATCCCGCATCTCCTCCCTGGTCTTTCCCCTGAAAGGCCCGCCGGAAGCGGTAAGCAGGATCTTGTGGATGTTCCTTTTATCCTCCCCGTTAAGACACTGAAAAATAGCGCTGTGCTCGCTGTCCACCGGCAGGATCTTTACGCCCTTCTCCCCGGCCAGCGGCATGATAATATGACCTGCCGTCACCAGGGTCTCCTTGTTGGCCAGGGCAATATCTTTCCCCGCCTCCATGGCCGCTATGGTAGGCCGTATGCCGATCATACCCACCACGGCTGTCACCACCGTCTCTGCCTCCGGCTCTGTGGCCGCCTCCAAAAGGCCGTCCATGCCTGACACCACCCGCACCGGCAGATCCGCCACCTTTATCTTTAATTCCTTCGCTCTCTCCTGGTCCCACACACAGGCAATCAAAGGCTTAAACTCCCGGATCTGCCGCTCCAGAAGTTCAATATTCTGCCCTGCCGCCAGTGCCGTCACCCGGATATCCCCGTTCTTTTGCACAACCTCCAGGGTCTGGGTTCCTATGGAGCCTGTAGAACCTAAAATCGATATGTTTCTCATTCCGTATTCCTCCCGTCAAAACACCGCTCTGTCTCACCGTGCCAGCGTGATCACCAGGTAGATGGCCGGGGCCGTAAAGATCATGCTGTCAAACCGGTCCAGGATTCCTCCGTGTCCAGGGATCAGATGGCCGTAATCCTTCACCTGATGGTTTCTCTTGATCGCCGAAGCCGCCAGATCCCCTACCTGGGAGATCAGAGCCGCAACCCCGCAGGCCAGGGCACAGGCCACATAAGGATTCCTAAGCTCCATCATCTCATGGCCCAGCAGTGCCGCGTAGGCATACCCTAAAACAGCCGCACCGGCCACGCCGCCTACAGCGCCCTCGATGGTCTTCTTCGGACTCAACGTAGGCGTCATCTTATGTTTTCCAAACAGCTTTCCCGCGCAGTAGGCGCAGGTGTCGCATCCCCAGGAGCTGAAAAAGATCAGCCACACCAGATAAGCCCCATCCGGCATCTGCCGTACCTGGTACAAATAGGACAGCATGACCGCCACATAGAACACGCCGAAAAACGCCGCTGTCACTTCCTCGGTCTTGTACTTTGGAAACGTAAACACATAAAAACTCATAAGGCACATCAAAGCCCCAATCGCCATCAGCGTCACATACTCGTGACCGTCAAACCAGATCAGGCCGTAGTAGACTCCGCAGGCCAGATACCCGATGGCGGCAAGAGGCGTCCTCTCGATCTTTAACACCCGATAAAGCTCAAACAGACCCACCATGGAAACAGCTCCGTTTACCACAAACAACAGGCTCCCGCCGGCTCCCACGATCAGAACCGCCAGAACCACCAGGATGATCCCGCTTATCAACCGGGTCGTAAACATGCAACCACCTCCATCTTTAAACCCTGCCGCCAAATCTGCGTTCCCTCTTATTATACGCAGCAATGGCTTTTTCTAATTCTTCCTTATTAAAATCCGGCCACAGACAATCTGTCACATAGAACTCCGCGTAGGCCAGCTGCCACAAAAGATAGTTGGACAGCCTAAACTCCCCGCTGGTCCTGATCATGAGATCCGGGTCCGGAATATCCGCCGTGTCAAGGTATGAGGCAAATGCCGCCTCGTCGATGCCGTCCGCGTCCGCTCCCGACGCCTGATAATCCTTTACCAGCTTCTTTGCGGCCCGGATGATCTCATCCCTGCCCCCGTAATTGATGGCGATCACAAACGTCATGCCCGTATTGTCCTTGGTCCCCTCCACCAGATCGTCAATGCCCTTTATGATGTCCGGGGCAAACCGCCTTTTGTCCCCGATCATCCGCACCCGCACGTTGTTGGCAGAGGCGATCTTCAAAAGGCGCACCATATAATACCGAAACAGCTGCATCAGCGCCCCCACCTCCTCTGTGGAGCGCTTCCAGTTCTCCGTGGAAAACCCGTACACCGTAAAATATTCAATCCCTGTGTCCGAAGCAATCCGGACCATCTTCTCCAGAGTCTCGCACCCCGCCTTGTGGCCCATAGCCCTGGGAACTCCCCGTCTCCTCGCCCACCGACCGTTGCCGTCCAGGATAACCGCCACATGTTTCGGTATCACCATATGTTCTAAGCTCATAGCCATCTCCTGTTTCCTTACACACAGCAAAGGGCAGGTAAATGCCCGCCCCCTGTATTTGTCTTCTTATCTGCCAAGATGTAACCTTTCTGCCAGAATCACACGGTGAGGATCTCCTTTGTCTTGGCCTCCACAGCCTTGTCCACCTTCTCGGTCATCTTGTCAATCATCTTCTGGATCTTGTCAATCGCCAGCTCTAAATCGTCCTCGGACAACTCCCCGGCTTTCTCCATCTTTTTAAAGCTGTCGTTAGCATCGCGGCGCACATTGCGCATAGCCACCTTGGCAGCCTCGCCTTTTTTCTTCACATCCTTGGCCAACTGTTTTCTCCGCTCCTCCGTCAGCTCCGGGAACACCAGACGGATCACCGTGCCGTCATTGGTAGGGTTAATGCCCAGATCAGAGGTCAAGATCGCCTTCTCAATGACCTTTAAAAGATTCTTCTCCCATGGCTGGATCACGATCATGCGGGCCTCCGGCACAGAAATATTGCCCACCTGCTGTAAAGGCGTGGGAGTGCCGTAATAATCCACCTTGATCCTGTCAAGCACATGGGGGTTAGCCCTTCCTGCCCGGATGGTCCCATATTCGCTCTGGAGAACGTCCAGAGTCTTGTTCATCTTGTCCTCATAAGGTTTTAATAATTCCTGCATGATTTCCTCCTGATCATACGGTCACTATGGTGCCGTTTATTTTTCCCTGCATGGCGTTTGCAATGCTGTCCGGCTCGTTCATATCAAACACAGCCATGCTCATCCTGTGCTCCATGCACATGATGGACGCGGTCAGATCCACCACACCCAGCTTTTTGTCGATCACTTCCTCAATGGAAACGGTCTCATACTTTTTCGCGTCCGGGTTCAGGGCCGGATCGCTGTCATAGACCCCGTCCACAGACTTGGCTAACAGGATCACGTCCGCCTCCATCTCCACAGCCCGAAGGACAATGCCCGTGTCCGTGGAAAAATAGGGATGGCCTGTCCCCCCTGCAAAAAACACCACCTTGCCCTGGCTAAAATACTCGTTGGCCAGATCCTTGGAAAATAACTTTGTCATGGTTCCGCAGGCAAATGGAGTCAGGATCTCCGTGTCCATCCCCGCGCCCCGAAACATCTCCGAAACGTAAATGCAGTTCATCACAGTGGCCAGCATGCCGATCTGGTCCGCCTTTACCCGGTCCATATCACTGCTGGTCCGCCCCCGCCAGAAGTTTCCTCCTCCGGTGACGATCCCCACTTCCACTCCCGCGTCCACGGAAATCTTTACCTGCCTGGCCACCTCTTTCACCGCGGTCTCGTCAAATCCCGTCTTCTTCGGGCCTGCCAGGGCCTCTCCGCTTAATTTTAACAACACTCGATTCCATCTCATGGTCCGGCTCTCCCATCTTGTTTGCTTAACCTGGCCTATATTATATCACACAAAACACGCCTTGGAAAGAAGTTCTTTTAATTGGTTTCCCTGATCTGAAACCTTCTCACCAGCCCCTTTAAGATCTGGGCCTGGCTGGACAGCTCCTCACTGGCCGCCGCGCTCTCCTCCGATGTGGCGGAGTTGGTCTGGACCACGCTGGAGATCTGGTCAATACCCAGAGTCACCTGGGCGATCGATGCCGCCTGCTCCTGGGAGGCGTCGGAGATCTGGTGGATCAGTTTGGCCGACTCCTCGGAAGCAACCACAATGCGCCCGATGGACTGGGCCGTCTCATTGGCAATGCCGGTCCCCTCCTGCACCGCCCGAACCGTGGCCTCGATAAGAGCCGCCGTGTTTTTGGACGCCTCCGCAGACTTGCTGGCCAGATTGCGGACCTCATCCGCCACCACGGCAAAGCCTTTGCCTGCCGAGCCTGCCCGGGCCGCCTCCACGGCCGCGTTCAGGGCAAGGATGTTGGTCTGGAACGCGATATCCTCAATGGTCTTGATGATCTTGCTGATCTCCGAGGAGGAGTCGTTGATCTCATTCATGGCAGCGGTCATCTGCTCCATCTGCTTTTTGCCCTGCTCCAGCTCCGTGGCCGTGGCCATGGCCTGGTCGCTGGCCAGCTTGGCGTTCTCCGCGTTGCTGGCCACGTGGTCGTGGATATCGTTTACCGTGGCCGCCAGTTCCTCCACAGAAGACGCCTGCTCTGTGGTCCCCTGGGCCAGAGACTGGGCGCTGCTGGCCACCTGATCCGCGCCGCTGGCCACCTGGAGGGCGCTGTTGTTCAGTTTGCGGAAGGTATCGTTAAGCGTGTGGATGGTACGCTGGAACGATTCCTTGATGGGGGCGAAATCCCCCATGTACTCCATATTCATCTCCAGTCTGAGATTTCCCTTATCAAGCTCCGCCAGGAACGCGGAGATATCCCCGATATAATCCCGCCACGTCTGCACCGTAGTTGCCAGAGCCCTGGTCAGATCCCCGATCTCATCCTCCGACCCGGACACACAGACCTCATCCTTCAGATTTCCAAGGCTTAACTCCTTAAGACGGTCCGACGCCTCTTTGATGGGATCCGACATCCTCCTGGCGATCACGGAGATCACGCCGATGCCCACAACAAAGATCGCCGCGCCGGAAACACAGATAAGCAGAAGGGCGATGCTGCTGGATCGATTGCAGTCATCCAGCTCCTCCTGGATAATGGGAAGCATGTCCTCCTCATAATTTCCCGTCCCGATATACCAGCCGTAAGGCTCAAACTTCTTGATAAATCCTCTTTTGGCCTTGGCCTCCGACTCTCCCGGCTTGGCGAAGTAGAAATCAATAAACCCGCCCTCCAGCTTATCCCCGGCAGCGATGGTGTCCCGCACAAAATAATTCCCCTTCTCGTCCTTTGAGTCATAGCGGTTGGTTCCTTCCACCTCCGGCTTAATATGTACGGCGTTTGTCCCGTCCGCCATGTCAGCCCAGAAATATCCGGACCCGCCGTTATACCTGGTGGTTCGGACAATGGACTTGGCATTCTCCATGGCCTCCTCCTCTGTAACCAGGCCGTCCTCATACTTCTCGTACTCAGCCTCCAGCACGCCCACCATGCACTCCACCTGACTCTGGATGATCTGGTCCAGCTTTTCCTTCTCAGCAACGATCACTTTATTATAGGCAATCCGCAGGGATACATAAGACAACAGAGAAAGTAAAAATACAGCCGCAAAGGTAAGGATACCGATGCTTGAAATCAATTTTCCGCGCAGTTTCAGTTTCATAAAAAACTTCTCTCTTAAAAACCTTGTGTTTTATGATATTTCAACAAAAAATATCATAAATGTGCCATTCATTTCATTATAATCCATAATTTGTCAAATGTCTATAGCGCTTTGGGTTTTTAAGGGGAATAAATGGACTGGCGGATTACTACTTACGGGGCAGCTGAATTTAGGTGTATTGTTGAGTGAGCAAAGGGCGGGAGGAGTCGTAACGCCAGGAAGAGAAGGCCGGCTTTTGCAGCGCCCATCCGCCTGCAAAAACCGGCCTTTCCTACATGTTAACCCTTATTTAACGTTCCCCGGCCCTGACAGCCTTTTCCTGCTCTTTCTGAATATCCGGGAAATGGGAAAGCATATAAACCGCCTCGCTTCCCTTTTTCTTATCCCCAAAAGTCCTCTCACAGTAATTGTTGGTTATGGCCACCACAGTGCCTGACAGCGTAAGGACTCCGATCAGGTTCGGGATCGCCATGAGCCCGTTAAAAGTATCCGACAAGTCAATAACCAGGTCCGCGCTGATGGTGGAGCCGATGATCACCACTGCCAGAAACAGAACCTTGTACACCACTGTAGCTTTGGTTCCGAACAGATACTCCCAGGCCTTTGTCCCATAATAGCTCCAGCCAAGGACCGTGGAAAACGCGAACAATGTCACCGCAACCGCGATAAAGATCCCTCCAAAAGCGCCAAATGTGGCGGTAAACGCCTCCGTAGCCAGTCCCAACTTGGTGGACCCGCTGATAGAAGCTCCCGTCTCCAAGTCCACGATCCCGGAAGTCAGGATCAGCAGAGCGGTCATGGTGCAGACGATCATAGTGTCAAAAAACACCTCAAAGATCCCCCACAACCCCTGGGTCACCGGCTCTTTTACATTAGACGCGGAGTGGACCATAACCGAAGAACCCAGCCCTGCCTCATTGGAGAACACGCCCCTCTTAAATCCCCAGGTGACGGCCTGCTTGATGACGGCTCCGCCGACGCCGCCTGCTGCTGCCCTCATGCTGAAAGCGCCCTTAAAAATAGCGCCAAACGCCGGAACCACCATCCCCCCGTTTTTCACGATGATCGCCAGGGAGCCTGCGATATAGAACACTGCCATAAAGGGCACGATTCTCTCGTTGGCGCTTGCGATCCTGCTGATGCCGCCGATGATCACAAGGGCCGCCACCGCCGCGACAGCCCCTCCGATAATCAGGCCGTCCGCCGTGTTATTTCCCGTAAACCGCGCCACGTTTAAAACGCTCTCCTTAATAGAAGCCACCTGCCCCATATTGCCGATGCCAAAGGAAGCCACCACGGCAAAGAATGAAAACAGTGCTGCCAGGATTTTTCCGATCTCCTGGCACCCTTTCTTAGAGCCAAGGCCGTCCCGCAGGTAGTACATAGCCCCTCCGCACCATTCTCCCCGCTCATTCTTGCGGCGAAAATAGATGCCCAGCACATTTTCCGAGTAATTGGTCATCATGCCCACAATGGCTGCCAGCCACATCCAGAACACCGCTCCCGGCCCGCCCATGGTGATGGCGTAGGCGATGCCGGAGATATTGCCCGTTCCGATGGTAGCCGACAGCGCGGTACACAGCGCCTGAAACTGGGAAATAGAATGGGCGTCCTCATTCTTTAAGATCTCCCTCTTCTTAAACAGACTCCCCACCGTCTCCTTCATGGAATGTCCAAAATGGGTAAACTGAAAAAATCTGGTCAGCACTGTCATCAAAACTCCCGTTCCGATAAGCAGCGTAAGCGCCGGAACGCCCCAGACAATATTGTTTACCGCGCTGTTAATCTGCGTCACTTTCTCAATCATATCTTTTCTCCTTCCGCAGCCGCCCTGGACTGGCTGACAGCTGCCTCCCCCTGTATGTACCCTTTCGCAAGGTTCCTGTCAAGGCAGGGGGGTGTTAATTTAGACGTGTAACATTTTAACGCAGTAAACTATCTGTGTCAATTGATTTTTTCCGGTATTATCCATTTAATTTTCTCCTCTTGTATTGAAATCCCTCATATTGTAAAATAATCTATATACCTCCACATACACCCTACCCCTCCGGAAACCCTGACAAGATAGGAAGGAGCCCAAGCTTAGATGGCAAACCTTAATCTACCCTATGGTATTGATAATTTTGAAAAAATCCGAATCAATCATTGCTATTATATAGATAAAACAGAATTTATAAAAGAACTGCTTACAGAAACCTTTGATGTAAACCTCATCACACGTCCCCGCCGTTTTGGAAAAACTCTAACTATCAGTATGCTTGCGGAGTTTTTTGATATCCGCAAAGATACCAGGGCGATTTTTAGCGGACTCGCTATCTCGGAAAACCCGGATATCTGTAACCAATGGCAGAACAAATGGCCCGTCCTTTATCTGACACTTAAGGACATAAACGGAAGGAACTTTCAAAAAGCTTATGGTTTACTGAAAAACGAGATATCCAAATTATGCAAAGAACACCCCTGCCTTGGCAAAAGCACCCTTGTGGATCCCGATGATCAGACGATCTTTCTGCGGCTAAAAGCCGGAACCGGAAGTGATATCGAAGTCCAATGCGCTCTGGATACGCTGATGCGTATGATGAAAGCTCATTACGGAAAGCCTGTGATCCTTCTTATTGACGAATACGACGTTCCTTTGGCAAAAGCCAGCGATAATGGATATTACGATGATATGCTTGACATTATCCGAACTTTCCTTGGAATGGCGTGGAAATCCAACCCATCCCTAAAATTTGCGGTGGTAACCGGGTGCCTGCGGATCGCAAAAGAAAGTATTTTTACAGGCGCTAACAATTTCATTTCCAATTCTATTTTTAACGAACACTACAACCGCTTCTTTGGTTTTACACAGCATGAAGTAGAAAAACTCTTAAATGATGCCGGGTATATTCATCATCTGGATGATACGCGGCGATGGTATGACGGCTACCGTTTTGGAGGGATGGAAGTATACTGTCCTTGGGATGTGATCAATCATATCCGCGCATTGACGGTAAACCAGAATGCACGTCCTGGAAACTACTGGAAAGATACCAGCCACAACCAGATCATCCGCAGATTTATTGACAAGAAAAGCGATTCTGTTAACGGAAAATTTGAGAGACTCCTTGCCGGAGAGGCGATCTGTGAAACAATCATGGAAGACTTAAACTACGATAATGCCAACTCCTCGGAAACATATCTTTGGAGCATCCTCTGCCTTACCGGTTATCTTACGGAGACGTTTCCGGCTTCTTCGGATGCCCCTTTGGAAGGCAACGCGGTTTGGCTGCGTATTCCCAACGAGGAAGTAAAAACGATCTTTGCGGATACAATAAAAGTCTGGTTTACAGCTTCTATAGAGGCCAGTGATCGTCGTGATCTTTTTAAGAAATGGTGGGACGGTGATGAGAAAGCATTGACGAAAGAGGTTTCTGATATCCTTTTTGATACCATCAGCTACTTTGACTACAAAGAGGACTTCTACCACGCATTCCTGGCAGGACTATTTTCCGGAGCCGGATACGAAGTAAAATCCAATTCAGAACAAGGAACCGGGCGGGCTGATATTATCGTGAAGGAACGACGCCATAGACGAGCCATTGTAATCGAAGCAAAATGGATTGGTAAAGACTCTAATCTGGAAAAAGAGTGCGCAAAAGCGCTGGAACAAATTCGCAGGAAGCAGTATGGCAGGAATCTTTTGATGGAAGGATTTACAAATATCTTAAGCTATGGAGCTGCGTTCTTTGGGAAGGAATGTTTGATACAAGGAGGAAGAGATCAGTAGAGCCAGGCGGGAAACCGAATGGCGCCGCCGCTCCGCTCTCTCCTGCACATAGTCACCGCTATATCCACTGCCTGTAAAAGTCTTCCTTTCCCAAACAACAGCTAATTAACGAAAAAAAGAGGGGGGGATACCCCACTCCTCAAAAAATACGGAACGTTCCCCAACGTTCCGTATTTTGCAGTGAACCAGAACTATATTCACCCATTCTCCATCCCCCCATGGATCACCTCCAGCACTCCCGCCAACTCCCCGGCGTCCAACTGCCCTGGCGCGGACTTTCTCCCTGCGGCCCCGTAAGTCACCGCCGATCCGAAGCACTCCCCCGCCACCCGGCTCACCACCCCCATGCCTGCCATGGACATGGTAATGATAGGGCCCTTTGCGCAGTGCTCGCTCATCTCCAGCGTGGCCTCCAAAAGAGTCAGAACATCCCTCTTTAACTGTGGCATTACCGCGATCTTGGGAATATCCGCCCCCAGATCCTGCATTTTGCGCATCCGGCCCAGCAGCTCCTCCTTGGAGGGCGTCCTTCTAAAATCATGGCTGGACACAATGACTTTCACCTGATGACGGTGGGCGTGCTCGATCACGGTCCTCACCGCCTCGTCCCCTGTAAACAGCTCCACATCCAGCAGGTCCACATCCCCGCTCTCTGCCGCCGCCTTGTTAAGCGTTATGTAATCCTCAGGCCCCACGGCCCTTTCCCCGCCCTCCCGCTCTGTGCGGAAAGTAAATAAAAGGGGCATATCTCCCAGGATCTTCCTTAGCACCCCCGCTGTATCCAGTACTTTAGAAACATCCGCGACATCCTCATACCAGTCAACCCGCCATTCCACCAGATCAACCGGAAGGCTGACAAACGCCCTGGCCTCCCCAAAGATCTCCTCCCGGGTCATTGCCACAATGGGAACGCAGATCTTCGGCCTTCCCTTTCCTATAATGACATTTCTTACCTTCACAACCTCCATCCTGTCCTTTAGCCCCCTTGTTAACTTATGCATGATCTTGGGTCAATTTCCGTGAAGCTTGGCATGAGCCAATGTCATGAACTTAAGTGAATTCTGCTTTTGCACAATCGGATCCAGCCACACCTTAAGTTCATAACATTGAACATGAATCATGTTCGCGCCGTCTCGCTTTTTTCGTCACCCAACCCCAAAATCCGTGATCTGACACAGCACTTCCACAGACGGATCCCCGCGCAGCCAGGCGTACTCCTCCATAAACCACTCCACCAGCTCCTCATCCCTTTTTATGGGTGTGGTATTATTATTATACACGTTCACCGTGCCAAGTTTAAAGTATTTTTTCAAACAATCCATATCGTATGCAATCATATCCTTTGTCTGCCCCTGGATCCCCACCATCAGACAGGGCGAGTCAAAATACCTGGCCACCTGGGCAGGGTCGTCAAAGCCTGCGTGTTTGTTCAGGACTCTCTCCCTGAAATCCCTGTCAAAAGTCTCCACCCCGATCTTAAACACCAGGGGAACGCCCATTCTCCGGCGCATCTGGTCAAGACGCCCCCGATACATCCAGTGAGATTCAAAAAAAAGTTTCCTGATGTCTTTCTCCTTTAAGATCTTGGAAATATCCTCCAGCGTCTCATCCGGCAGCTCAAAACAGCTTCCCGAGTTAATAACCTCCAGCGCCCCCAGCTCCCCTGTAACCTGGCTCAGAACCTGACGGTTCAACTCCACCATGGCCGCCTCGTCTATACCGTTGTCCTCAATATAATCGCAAAACGCGCATTTGCCCCATTTACAGGGAAATCCCCGCAGAAGGCAGATCTCCCTCTCATTCTTTCCCACAATGACGCTGTAGCGCTTATCCGGCACACCCATGCTCCATCTCTCCTTTTTCAGCCCGATTATTTACAAGCTCTGACGGCTCTCTTACGTCACGATCAACCGGATGCCCCGGGATCGCTCTGTCTTAAACCATCCCTTTTTCTCCCATCACCTGCGCCCCGCAACTTTCGTCCTGCACTTAAGACTATCCCGCATCTCTACAGGAAGCACCTGCAAAAAGGCTGACACCAGCATCATACTCAGCGCCCGGTCCAAATAATCCGTCACGATTTGCACCAGAAAAATGCTGGCTGTCATCCCGATTGGCGTCTTTGCCAAAAGCTGTACCAGCACCATGGACCCGGAGGAGGTGACTCCCCCAAACACCGCGGCGCAGATGACTGAGCTGACTATGGTTCCCGGGATCGCCACAGCCAATGCCCACAGCCAGAGCCTTCCCTTTCCGGCGATCCCCGGCCTTTTCCAGATCCATCTCTGCCACACCAGACCATTCATAAACCCTATGACCATCCCCACCGGGGCAAAGTACAGAGAATAAATGTCCGTGGTCATTCCCATCAGGACGCCGCTTAGAAGGTTGGGAAGCATTCCAAACCAGGGTCCAAGCAAAGCTCCTGTCAAGATCGTGCCGATGCTGTCCAAGTAAATAGGCAGCCGCAAAAGGAGAGCCAGCTGGCCTCCCACCATGTTGATCCCCACTGCCATGGCCACCACGCACAGCTGAAATACAGTTATCTTTTTCCGGTTCATCTCTCTTCCTCCCTTGTATCATCGATTCCGCCATAGGGCATTGGGGCTCTCTCCCATCTTCCAAACAAAAGAATCTTCCGTCCTTACAAGCTTCGGCAGCAGGTCAAGTCCCGCGCCGTCCACCCCCAGAAGCCTTCCAAAAAACGTCTGAAAAAATCTGAGAGGGTTCGTCTCAACCAACACCACGCTGTTGGCCCTCTGGCCGTAAAAATTTACCTGCTTTAGGTTCCCGTCCACTCCCTTTGGCATAAGGCGGTCCCATTTCGAGTCCCCGCCTTTTTCCTCAGGCGTAAAATCCACCACGGTCTGGCCCGCGCATATCCCCTCTGTCTCCACCTGGGTGTATGCCTCAAACCCGCCGCACAAACTCCGGTCAGCAAAATACGCCACTGCCAGCGGGTCATTGATAACACACCCCAGAAGGTGCTCCTGCTTCCAGTGAAATTCAAAATAAAACTTTGTGATCTTCTCCACAAATGTCCCTGTCTTTAAGTCCAGACGCTTTAAATATTCCAGCAGATCCGGCGTCAGGACGATCTTTCTGGTCACATCAAGCCCCACCATAAAGATCTTCTTTCCAAATGCCCTGGCAGCCTCATACACCGCGGCCGCCCCCTCCGGGTCCGCCCAATAATTGTACTCTGCCACTGGCGAGCAATTTCCCCGGCTCCCAAAATTGCCTCCCATGGACACAATCTCCTGGATCCGCCCAAAAGCCTCCGGATTCCGCTCTGCCAGCCGGGCCAGGTTTGTCAAAGGTCCCAGGGCAATAACGGAACATGGCTCCTCCAAAAGCGTCCTCTCCAAAAATTCCACTGCCCCCGTCTCCTGCTCAAAACCTGTTACCTTTGGCAGAAAGCTTTCCCCAAGCCCGTCCCTTCCATGGGTGTCCAGGGCATCTATATACTCCCGCCTTATGGGCCTTGTCTCCCCCTCAAACACCGGGATATCCAGGCGGTCCATGTGGCGCAGAACCTTCTTTGCATTGGCAGCGCCCATAGCTGTGGGACAGTTTCCGCACACAACGGTAATGCCCGCCACCTGGATCTCTTCCATTGAAAGGGCCAGCATCAGCGCCAGGCTGTCATCAATTCCAGGGTCGCAGTCAATGACCACTTTTCGTCTACTCTTCATGTTGTCTGCTCCTTTTGCAGCCGTTCAAAGGTTGTCTTAAGACACGATCAAGCACAAAAAACGCTGCCCTGCTATTCCCTTAAGAACCTCAAAGAACAGCAAAAGCAGCACCCTGTCAAAAACAGCGCGTTCTTTTCTTTTGCCTAGTTTTTTATACTGGGAGGTTCTCGAACCAGTTGGCATGTCCGCCTGTTTTTGCGGTTCTGCCCATGCCATTTATCTATTATACCATATTTTCGCTCTTGATTCAAGGACCTTTTCCTATCTGTCTCATTTATGTATCATTTATCTGTCTCTTTTAACGTTATTATGCTTCTCCTCATCCAGGCATCCCTGACTCTATACCGCACAGATACCGTTCACCTCAGCCGTTTACCAACGAAGCCGCCGTCCTCGTTTCCCTGCTGTCCTCCTTCCAATATCCCTCACCCCCCGGGGATAATTTCATATCCTAACAATATATTCTCATAACAGGAGTAGCATATGTTAGAAACCGCAGCCGTTTTAACACCGCTCCACTATCTGTATCTGGCCGGCGTTCTGGTGATCCTCACTGTCATGGTCCTTCGCAGGGACACCCCGGCGGTCTGCATCGGATTTCTCTTTCTTTTAGGCGTCGTGGGAATGGGAAGCCTTATCGGAGGCATCCAGACCGTGTTCAACGCCATGCTCTACGCGGCAAAGGAATTTATGGAGGTCATTGCCACCATCGCCCTTGTGACCGCCCTCTCCAAGGCCTTAAGCGACCTTGGCAGCGACTATCTTCTCATGCGGCCCATGTCCCGGGTCATGAAAACCCCTTCCCTGACCTGGTGGATCCTGGGCTTTACCATGCTCATCTTCTCCCTGTTTCTGTGGCCCTCCCCGTCCGTAGCCCTGGTGGGCGCCATCATGCTGCCCTTTGCCGTCCGGGGCGGACTCAGCGCTCTGGCCGCAGCCATGGCCATGAACCTGTTCGGCCACGGCATCGCCTTAAGCTATGATGTGGTCATCCAGGGAGCTCCGGCTATCTCCGCGGCGGCGGCAGGCGTCACCACCAGCCAGGTGCTGACCCAGGGGCGGCCCGTATTCCTGGCCATGGCAGCCGCCACGGTCATAGCCGCCTTTTTGCTCAACCGAAAATCCATGGCAGCCGCTTCTGTTCCAGGACCGTTTTTCTCCGGCCATGTCTCTCTCTCAAGTTCCGCGCTGCAATCCGCTTCTGACGAAAACTCCGCCGGGGATTCCGGCCCCGGGATCGCCTCTTTCGACGGAATCCCCGCCGCGAATCCAAACTCCAAAGCTGTCTCTTCCGACGAAAACTCCGCCGAGGATTCCAGCCCCAGGACAGCCTCTTCCGACGGAAGTTCCGCCGAAGATCCCGGCTCCAGGGCCGCCTCCTCTGACCAGGCCACCGGGCATGGCCCGAAGACGCCATCCCGCCCGGCTCTGATCCTGGCCATAGCCACGCCCCTGGCCTTCCTGGCTGACATTGCCGCCATGCTGATTTTTGACCTGCGGGGCGGGGACGCCACCAGTATCGTATCAGGCACAGCCGTGCTGCTTATGTGCCTGGGAGCCTTCCTCTCATCCCCCGGCCAATCTCTGGAAAAGATCACCGGCTATCTGACCGACGGCTTCCTCTTTGCCATCCGCATCTTTGCCCCGGTGATTGCCATCGGCGCTTTCTTCTTCCTGGGCGGGGAAGGAATCACCTCCATCATGGGGGAGGTCCCCACAAACGGCATCATGAATGACTGGGCTGTCTGGCTGGCCGCCCACACCCCCCTGAATAAATATCTGATCGCTGCCATCCAGATGGTGGTGGGAGCTCTCACAGGGCTGGACGGCTCCGGATTCTCCGGACTTCCCCTCACCGGATCTCTTGCCCGGACCTTCGGGACAGCCGTAGGCGCCTCCGTCCCCGTTCTGGCATCCCTGGGACAGATCACGGCCATTTTCGTAGGCGGCGGCACCATTGTCCCCTGGGGCCTTATTCCTGTAGCCGCCATCTGCGACGTAAGCCCCTTAGAGCTGGCCAGAAAAAATTTCCTGCCGGTGCTTATAGGATTCCTCTGCGCCTTTGTGGTGGCCTGCTTCCTGCTGTGACGCAGAATACGCCGGTTTTTTGATGCTTAACCCATGCCTTTGAAAGGAGTCTCTCTATGTGCGGAATTTCCGGCTTTTTCCACGCCAAACGCGATTTTACCAAAGAGCGCGCCAAATACCAGGAGATCCTGGATTCCATGAATGACAGGATCAGGCGCCGCGGCCCGGATGACAGCGGAACCTTTCTGTCCCCCCATTTTGGTCTGGCCCATGTGCGGCTGTCCATTGTGGACCTTGTCACCGGACATCAACCCATGTTCAAAACTGTCCAGGGTCAGACCTGGGGCATTGTCTACAATGGAGAGCTGTACAATACAGATGAACTGCGCCAGGAATTAAAAGGTCTTGGTCACACCTTTGAAACCGCCAGCGACACGGAGGTCATCCTCACCTCCTACTTAGAATACGGTCCCGAATTTGTCACAAAGCTCAACGGCATCTTTGCCATAGCCATCATGGACCCTGTCCAAGACCGCCTGATTCTCTACAGGGACCGGGCCGGGGTCAAACCTCTGTTCTACACCGTCGCGGAAGAAACCGTAGTCTTCTCCTCAGAGCTTAAAGGCCTTCTGTGTTTTCCCGGCATAAAGCCCAGGATCAGCAAAAACGGCCTCAACGAGATCTTTTCCATAGGCCCTGCCCGCACCAGCGGAACAGGCGTCTTTGAAGATGTCTATGAAGTTCTTCCCGGCCATTACCTTATATGCGCTCCGGATCACTGCCGTCAAGACTGCTATTGGAAGCTGGAAAGCCATCCCCATGAAGACAGCTATGAGAAGACCATAGAGACCACCGCCTTTTTGGTGGAAGATTCCATCAGGCGTCAGATGGTGTCCGATGTGCCTGTATGCACCTTCCTCTCCGGCGGAGTGGACTCCAGCCTGGTATCATCCATCTGCGCCCAGGAACTGAAAAAACAAAATAAACGGCTGACCACCTTTTCCTTTGACTTTGTGGGAAACAAAGAGAACTTTAAGGCCAACTCTTTCCAGCCCTCCCAGGACCGCCCCTATGTGGAGCAGATGGTCTCCTACCTGAATTCGGACCACCACTTTCTGGAATGTTCCACCAGGGCCCAGGCAGAGCTTTTAAAAGACTCTGTCCTGGCCCACGACCTTCCCGCCATGGCGGACGTGGACTCCTCCATGCTGTATTTCTGCTCCCAGGTAAGCCCCCTGTGCAAAGTTGCCCTCACCGGTGAGTGCGCGGACGAGATCTTCGGAGGCTACCCCTGGTTCCACAGAGAGGAATGTTTTAAGGCCCACACCTTTCCCTGGACCATGGATTTAAAAGCCAGACAGGTACTGCTCAAAGACGACTTCTTAGGGGAACTGCATATGGAAGAATATGCACGCCGGACCTACGAGGCATCCCTGGCCCAGACCCCTGCCCTCCCCGGAGAGTCTCCCACCGAGGCCAGACGGCGCGAGATCTCCTGGCTGAACCTAAGGTGGTTTATGCAGACTCTGTTAAACCGCATGGATCGCACCAGCATGTACAGCGGTCTGGAAGCCAGAGTCCCGTTTGCGGACCACCGCATTATCGAATACCTGTGGAATGTTCCATGGGAGATGAAAGCCAAAGACAATGTAGTGAAAAACCTCTTGAGACAGGCGGGACGGGGAATGCTGCCGGATGAGATCCTGTTTCGAAGAAAATCCCCCTACCCCAAAACCTACGACAAGGCCTATGAAACCCTGTTGGCAGGAAAAGTCCGGGATATCTTGGAGGACACCTCCTCTCCGATCCTACAGTTTATAGACAGGGAAAAGACGCTTCGCTTCCTCTCCAGCCCTTCTGATTACGGAAAGCCCTGGTACGGCCAGCTGATGGCCGCCCCTCAGATGATGGCCTATGTAATACAGATCGATTTCTGGATGCGGCAGTATCAGGTGGAAGTTCTCTAAAAATATCTTTCATAAATTCTGCAGGCCCGCAGATCCACTGCGGGCCTGGCTAAAGCAGATGGGAGATATCTCAAGCCTCGTCAATAGCCTTCCCAATGTCCTTCCTCATATACTTATTCTCAAACCGGATCCAATCTGTGGCCTCATAAGCGTTTTTCCGGGCCTCCTTCAGATCTCTCCCCAAGGCTGTCACTCCCAGCACCCGGCCGCCGTTTGTCACGATCCGCCCGTCCCCGTCAAACTTGCTCCCTGCATGGAATACATAGTACCCGTCCTTTTCCTTAAAGGTCTCAAGTCCCAGAATCGGATACCCTTTCTCATAATGCTCCGGATACCCGTCGGACGCCAGCACTACGCAGACCGCCGCATTGTCCTCAAAGTCCAGCTCCACTTGATGAAGAGTCCCGTCAATACAGGCCTCAAACACGTCCACAATATCATTCTTCATCCTTGGAAGCACCACCTGAGTCTCCGGATCCCCGAATCTGGCGTTAAACTCCAGAACTTTAGGCCCTTTTTCAGTCAGCATCAGACCAAAGAAAATGATCCCCTTGAACGCTCTTCCCTCAGCCTTCATCGCGTCAACCGTAGGCTGGAAAATATGCTCCCTGCAAAACTCATCCACCTCTTTTGTGTAAAAAGGACTGGGAGAGAATGTCCCCATCCCCCCGGTATTAAGCCCCGTGTCCCCGTCGCCGGCCCGCTTGTGGTCCTGAGCTGAGGTCATAACGCGGATGGTGTCCCCATCCACAAAGGACAGAACTGAAACCTCCCGCCCAGTCATAAACTCCTCCACCACGATCCGGTCTCCGGCAGATCCGAACTGCTTATCCAGCATCAGGGTCTTAACTCCCTCTTTTGCCTCGTCCCGCGTCTTACAGATCAGCACCCCTTTCCCCAGCGCCAGCCCGTCAGCTTTCAGGACAATGGGCATATCCGCGGTCTCCAGATACTGAAGAGCAGTTTCCGGCGAATCAAACGTCTCATAGGCGGCTGTGGGAATGTTGTATTTCTTCATCAGGTCCTTGGAAAACGCCTTGGACCCCTCCAGGATAGCCGCATTCTTCCTGGGGCCAAACACCCGAAGGCCTGCCGCCTCAAAAGCGTCCACTGCCCCTGCTGCCAGCGGGTCATCCGGCCCGATAATAGTCAGGTCGATCTCTTTTTCTTTTGCAAACTCAGTAAGCCTGTCAAAATCCATGACTCCGATATCCACACACTCCGCGATCTCTCCGATCCCCGCGTTCCCGGGCGCGCAGTAGATCTTGTCCGCCTTGCTGCTCTGAGCCACTTTCCACGCAATGGCATGCTCCCTTCCGCCGCTGCCTGTGATCAATACTTTCATTCTATGTTCTCCTTCCTGAATTCTGGTTCCAGTTCTCCGTTGGCAATCATGTCAATGGCTTTTGGCAGGATCTTCCACTCCGCCTCCTCCATGACCCGCCGCTGTAAAACCTCCGGCGTATCGCCTGGAAGGACCTCCACCGCCTTCTGTAAGATGATAGGCCCGGAATCCACGCCTTCGTCCACAAAATGAACCGTAGCCCCGGTCAGTTTCACACCTCTTCTCAAAGCCGCCTCATGAACTTTCAGCCCATAATACCCTACCCCGCAGAAAGACGGGATCAGCGACGGGTGGATGTTGATGATCTGATTTTGATATTTTCGGATCATCTCCCCCGGAATCGTCACCAGAAATCCGGCCAGCACGATCAAATCCAGCTCATAGGAATCTACCTTCTCAAGGAGCGCGCCGTGAAACTCTTCCCGGCTTTTAAAAGACTTAGGCGACACACACACAGCCTCGATCCCATGCTTTTTCGCCCGCTCTAAAGCATAGGCTCCCGGATTATTGCTGATGACCGCCCGGATCTTCGCGTTGGTGATCGCGCCGCTTTCTATGGCGTCTATGACCGCCTGAAGATTGGTCCCTCCGCCGGACACCATAACGCCTACATTTAACATAAGGTCACCCCTTTTTCTCCCTCCTCTACAGAACCCACAACATAGGGAATGTCACCTGCAGCCTTTATGGCCTCCAAAGCCCTGTCCACATCGCCTTTGTCAACCGCCACGATCATGCCTACCCCCATGTTAAAGGTGTTGTACATCATCTCCTCCGCAATATCACCCTTGGCTGCCAGCATACGGAAGATGGCCGGAACCTTATAGCTGTCCTTCTTTATCACGGCCCGGGTTCCCTCTTTGAGCATCCGCGGCACATTCTCATAAAACCCGCCGCCGGTAATATGGCTGCAGGCCTTTATGGTCACACCGGCCGCCTTTACGCTTTTCAGCGCCTTTACGTAGATCTTTGTAGGCATCAGAAGCGCGTCCCCAAGAGTCTTTCCCAGCTCCTCGTAGTAAGTATCAAGCCCCTCCCTGGTCAGTTCTTTCTCAAACACCTTGCGCACCAGGGAAAATCCATTGCTGTGAACCCCGGAGGAAGCCAGGCCGATCAGCACGTCCCCGGCTTTTAGATCTTCCCCGGTGATCATATCCTTCCGGTCGCAGACGCCCACAGCAAATCCCGCCAGGTCATAATCTTCCTGGGGCATCAGCCCCGGATGCTCTGCTGTCTCACCTCCGATAAGCGCGGCCTCCGACTGCACGCACCCCTCGGAAACACCTCCCACGATCTGCGCGATCTTCTCCGGATAGTTCTTTCCGCAGGCAATATAATCCAGGAAAAACAGCGGTTCTCCTCCCGCGCAGGCAATATCATTGACACACATGGCCACCGCGTCAATGCCAATTGTATCATGTTTATCCATAATGATCGCCAGCTTTACCTTAGTGCCGCATCCGTCGGTGCCGGATAAAAGCACCGGGTCCTCCATCTCCTTGATCTTTGCCAGGGAAAAGGCGCCGGAAAATCCGCCCAGCCCGCCTAAAACCTCAGGTCTCATGGTCCTTGCAACATGTTTCTTCATCAATTCCACTGACTTATAGCCAGCCTCTATGTCAACTCCGGCTTTCTTGTAATCCATAATCTCCTCCATTCTGCCCCTGTGGCACATATGTTGTCCCCAAGTCCCCGTCTCTTCGGGGACGGCAGTTTTTTGTTTATCTATTTTTATTTCTTCATCTGCCCCAGGTATTCCCTATATCCGATCCTGTCCAGCTTCTCGGCCTTGGCCGCCACATCGTTTTTCAATGCCTCCGAATAGGCCTTCAGCCTTTCCAGCAGTTTTGGATCGGATACCGCCAGGATCTTCGCTGCCAGGATCCCCGCGTTGGTCCCGCCGTTTATGGCAACCGTGGCCACAGGGATTCCTGACGGCATCTGTACAATGGAATAGAGGGAATCCACGCCGCCCAGATCAGAAGTCTTCATAGGGATCCCGATAACCGGCATAGGAAACAGAGCGGCGCACATGCCAGGCAGATGAGCCGCCTTTCCCGCACCTGCGATCACCACTTTAACGCCCTTCTCCTCCAGGGACTTGGCATACTGAAAAAAGATGTCCGGCTCTCTGTGCGCCGAGATCACGGTGATCTCAAAATCAACCCCAAGTTTCTCCAGAACATCTGCCGCCTGCGCCATAACAGGCATATCTGAGTCGCTGCCCATGACGATTCCCACTTTAGCCATATCAATTCTCCTTTTCTGCTGTTCATACTGTCCTGAAAGCGTTCTCTTGCTATCCCAGGGCAGTATCCTTCTATATTTATGGAAACATCATACAAGGTTTTCCAAATGGCGTCAATAGATTTACCTTAAATCTCCTGCACAATCTGATCCAACTTCTATGGGCGTCTCTTGTCTCATGCCATCAGCCTGGTCAGAGAAGGCCTGGTCCTTGCAGGCTTCCTAACGGGCATATGGCCTGCGTCCAAAAGCGATACGGTGTAAAAATCGTCCCGCTCATCTGCCCGGTAAGCCCGCTCCCTGATCTTCATGGCAATAAATACCGTGATCTCTATATCCGTGTCATAATAATAGAGACAGGCGCTTGTATGGCTGACAACATCCAGAATCAGCAGCCTGGCGTCTTCGTTCTCAAACGTAACGCAGTTGAGATTATTCTTTGTGATCATCATAAAACTTGCCCTCCTGTCATGGTTTCTGGAATCTATATTATCGAACGTGCGTTTGTTTTTATATTTTTATTATACAAACATTTGTTCGAAATTACAAGAGGAAACTATAAAAATTTATTTACTGGAAAAAATGCCACCGGATGGAAAACGCAAAACGGGATTCTTTCTTTGACTTTCAGATCAGAACGGCATAGAGACAGAAAAAATCCCCTAAAATTCCGGCACCTTCCAAAAGTTCCGATATTCTAGGGGTAATCTTAAAGAGCACGTGATGGGAATCGAACCCACCTCTCCAGCTTGGGAAGCTGGCGTTCTACCGATGAACTACACATGCATAATGACCAATCCGGGAATCGAACCCGGGTTTACGCCGTGAGAGGGCGTCGTCTTGACCGCTTGACCAATTGGCCGTTCCTTAATGCTTTTGTAGTATAGCACGCTTTCCTGTATTTGGCAACCCCCTTTTTGCAATTTTTTTGAACTTTTTAATTTTCCGCGTTGTCCATGGGGGCTTCTTGATCTATTATGTAATTTCCGCAGCCTCGTCTTCGCAAATATCGACAAAATTCAAAAAACAGTGGAAATTTATATCATTCTTTAGTAAAATCCCAAGTAAAGCTTTTCCATAAAGCTCTGGCAGCTACTTCTTCATTAGAATCTTACAGGTGGACAAACGATGAATATTTTTAATGTGATAACACTTTTCGGCGGACTTGCCATGTTTCTCTATGGAATGCGCATGATGGGCGACGGCTTAAAGGCCAGCTCCTCAGGGCCCCTAAAAAAGGCCATGGAGCGCATAACCGGCACTCCTTTAAAGGCGTTTCTCTTAGGTCTGGGAGTCACGGCGGTGATCCAGTCCTCAAAAGCCACCATTGTCCTCACCTCCGGGCTTGTGGGTACTGGCATCATCTCCTTACACCAGTCCCTGGGCATCATCATCGGCGCCAATGTAGGCACCACAGTTACCGGGCAGATCATCCGGCTTTTGGATCTGAACGCGTCCGGAGCCTGGTTTCTTAAGTTTTTTCAGCCATCGTCCCTGGCGCCTTTGGCTCTTATCATCGGCAGCCTGGTGATTGCGGGGATGAAATCCCGGGATTCCGGCAAAATCGGCCACATCATTGTAGGGTTTGGCATCCTGTTTACCGGGCTTTTAAACATGACCGACGCGGTCAGCGTCCTGTCAGACAGCGGAATCGTGGAGCAGCTTTTCTCCCGCCTTGGACAGAATCCTCTGCTGGCCTGTCTCATGGGGGCCGGCGTGGCCTTTGTGCTCCAGAGCTCCTCTGCCACCGTGGGTATCCTCCAGGCATTCTCCACCTCAGGCCAGCTGACTTTTGGGGAGATCTACGCCATGCTGGTGGGCATCTACCTGGGGGACTGCCTGACCACTGCTATTGTGTGCGGCATCGGCTCCAGACCGGACGCAAAGCGGGTTGGCGTTGTCAATGTCCTGTTCAATGTGTGCAAATCCGTCCTGATCATGGCAGTGATCACCATTATTCACAGGGCCGGACTGCTGGATGCCATATGGGATAAAGCCATCTATTCCGGAGGTATTGCCAATGCCCACACCATCTTTAATCTGGCCTGCGCCTTTGTCCTGCTGCCCTTTGTGGGGGTTTACGAATCCATAAGCCACAGGCTTGTAAAAGAGGAACCTGTAGCCGCTGGAAAATACGACGAGATGCTGGACGCCTTAAACCCTGTGTTCATCAGCACCCCGGCCATGGCCTTTGGCCGGTGCTATGACGTCTTTCTGGTGATGTTTCAGCTGGCAAAGACCAATATCAGCCGGGCGTGCGCCATGTTTACCCAGTATGACGGGGAGAGCATGAAACAGATTGAGGAAGACGAGGCGTATATAGACACCATGGCAGACCAGGTGAGCAATTACCTGATCCAGATCTCCGCCGCCATCACCTCCCACTACCACGTGGAGATCATGAATTACTATTTTTCCGCCATCACCGAGTTTGAGCGTTTGGGGGATCACGCCCTAAACATAGCCGAGATCGCCGCGGAGCTCCACGAAAAGGATAACCCCTTTTCCAAAGAGGCGCTGGAAGACTTAGCTGTGTTGTGGCAGCTTCTGGAGACGATTCTGGATCACACCGGCGAGGCGTTCCGAAAGCAGAACCTGGAGGAAGCCCGCCGCATCGAGCCTCTGGAACAGGTTGTGGACGATATGGTCAATGTGCTGAAAGAACATCACCTTGACCGGCTCCGAAAAGGGGAGTGTGACGTGTTCAACGGCTCCGAATTTTTCAACCTGCTATCTGAGGCTGCCCGCATATCCGACGTGTGCTCCAATGTGGGAGTTGCCACCGTGGCCAGAGGGATACCGGGCATGAACCACCAGATACATAATTATATCTCTATACTCCATTCCGGTGGAGACGAAGAATTCAACCAGGTTTACCAGGAAGCCCACGAAGAATACTTTAAGCGGCTCATGCTTCAGCCGGATAAAACGTAAGCCCACGGATCGTCCTCGCGTCCGTGGGCTTAGGCCCGCTTTCTGCCAAACGCCTGCCCCAAACCCGCGCTCTGGCCCATCACTTTACTCCACTCTCACCATCCGATACCCGATCCCAATATGAGTCTGAATATACTGGGGCGCTCCAGGAGCCCGTTCCAGCTTCCTGCGCAGCGTAGCCATGAATACCCGAAGGGACCCTACATCCTTCTCCCAACTGCTGCCCCACACGCTCTGGGTGATAAACTTGTGGGTCAGCACCTTCCCCACGTTCTGGGCCAGGAGGCATAAAAGCCTATACTCCATGGGCGTCAGATGCATCTCCTCCTCCCCCAGATACGCGCAGCCGGAAGCGTAATCGATCCGCAGCTGCCCATTTACAAAAACCGCGTCCCTACTACCGGCTGCCATGAGAGCAAGCCGCCTGGTAGTAACCCGCAGCCTTGCCAGCAGTTCTTCCACTGAAAACGGCTTGGTCAGATAATCGTCCGCCCCCGCGTCCAAAGCGTCGATTTTATCGCTGTCCTCGCTCCGGGCGCTGATCACGATAATAGGCACATTGGACCAGTTGCGGATCTTCTCAATGACCTCCACCCCGTCCATATCTGGCAGCCCCAGATCCAGAAGGATAATGTCCGGATTGCGGGAAGCCGCCTCCATGACCGCGCCGCTTCCGTTTACCGCGGTGGCAAACCGATAGTCATGGGCCTTTAACGTAGTGGTGATCAGATTTCTAACCGGCGCGTCGTCCTCCACCACCAAAATCTGAATCTTATTCATAAACAATAACCTCCTTAAGGGGAAGCGTAACGCTGAACACAGCTCCCACAGGGTCGTTGTCCGACACCTGGATCTGTCCTTTGTGAGCCTCCACAATGGCCCTGCACAGATACAGCCCCAGTCCCAGACTCCGCCGGTTATCCCCGATTTTGTTACCCCCACAGTAAAATTTCTCAAAGACCTTTGCCTTCTCCTCATCCGGAATACCGTCCCCATCGTCAGCTACCCTGATCACAGCCATGTTCCCGTCCCGCCCGGCGCTTACTGTCACCGAGCATCCCTCCCGCGTATATTTTACCGCATTATCCACCATATTGGCAATCACCTGGACCATCAGTTTCCCGTCCGCCTGCACAAACACCATATCATCCTCATAGACTGCGGACAGGTGATGTCCGCACATCTGGCGCCCGGCATGCCTCACCGCCTCCTCCACAAGGTCGCTTAAAAGCTCTGTGGACATGTTCAGGGTCATCCGCCCCTCCTCGATACGAGTGGCGTAGAGAAGATTCTCAACCAGATTGATGAGCCACAGGGAATCGTCATAGATATCCGAGTAAATCTGTTTCTTGGTGTCCTCATCAAAGCTGTCACCGTTGCTCAAAAGGTTGCTGGCATTGCCTGAGATCGTGGTCAAAGGCGTCCGCAGATCGTGGGAAATCGTTCGCAGAAGGTTTGCGCGCAGCTGTTCGCTCTCCGCCAGAACAGCTGCCGCCTCTTTCTCCCGCACATTCTTTTCATTTTCCAGAGCCAGGGCGCACTCTCCCAAGATGGACAGAAGGATGCCATGCTCCGCGGCGTCCAAAGGTCGGCATCCCACTTCGATACCCACCACTCCGTAAACCCGCTCATTGACCCGCAGAGCCAGATAAACGCAGGCGGCGTCAGACAAGGTGTCCGTTCCCGCTCCAGCCCCGTGGTTGTTTTTAAGAACCCACTGAGCCGTCTTAAACTCCCTGTCAGCGTCAATACCCTTCTCCCCAAAAAAGGACTGCCTGGGGACTCCATCCGGCCCAAAAAATCGGGGACGCAAGATCTCGCCCTCCCCGCTGTCAAAAATCACCATGTTTCTGTCCAGAAGCTTTCCCATCTGCTTTGCGGCAGCCTCTGTGATCTCCGCCCGGTTGTTCGCTTTTGACAGCATCTGGTCTGTGTCAAAAAGGATCTTCGTCCTGTACGCGACTTTGGCCGACTGCCCTGCCTGCTCTTTGTATCGGATCGCAAAGGTCCCGGTGATGTACGCTGTCAGAAACATGACCACAAAAGTCACCGGATATCCCGTCTCATAGGCGGTCAGGGAAAAGCGGGGATGGGTGAAAAGGAAATTGAAGATAAATACGCTGGCAATGGAGGATACCAGGCTGTAGATCTGGTGGGACGTCACTGTGGAAGTCAAAAGCACCCCCAGAATGTACACCATGATGATGTTGGCCTCTGTAAACCCAAGGCGGTAAAATCCCAGGCTTAAGATCGTAGCCCCGGTCAAAATGCCGCCGCTTTTTGCCGTATTTTCCAGGATACAGATTGACCTCCTCTTCTTCGCTTTCCTGGGACGGTAGCCTTTATCCGCATTCCTGTCCGGAATAATGTGGATGTCGATCTCCGGCACATAAGCGATCAGCTGCTCTGTCAGAGGCAGTTTCCGCGGCAGAGCCTTCCTGGTGACAGCGCTCCGCCCCAGCACGATCTTTGTGATCCCAAACAACCTGGCGAACTCCGCGATCTGGTAGGGAACATCCTCCCCATAGACTGTTTCTATGTGAGCTCCCAGCTGCTCCGCCAGCGCCTCATTGTCCCGCAGTCTTTGCTTATTCTCCTCCGATGCCGCTCCAAACTCCGGCGTTTCCACAAACAGCGCTGTAAACTGGCTGTTGAACGCTCTGGCCATTCTGGCCGCCGTGCGGATGATCTTTGCGTTGGAAGGCGCGGAGGAGAGGCACACCAGGATGTGCTCATTGGTGTGGAAACTATTTTTCTGCCCCTTGTCAGCCAGCCGCTTCACCCGATCCGCGCATCGCCGCAGAGCCGCCTCCCTCAGAGCCGTCAGCTGAATAGCCGTGAAGGGAGACTCCCCGGCTCGTTTGATCAGTTCCTGAGGCTCAATGTCCATAAGCTCCACCTGGTCCGCCTGATCAAAGACAAAATCCGGGATCCTCTCCCATCCATACACCCCTGTAATATCTGTCACCGTATCGTGAAGGCTCTCAATGTTCCCCACATTCACTGTAGTGTACACATCGATCCCCGCCTTCAGCAGTTCGTCAATATCCTGGTAACGCTTTCTGTGACGGCTTCCCCTTTTATTGGAGTGAGCCAGCTCATCAATCAGAATCAGATCCGGCTTTCTTAAAAGAGCTCCATCCAGGTCAAATTCCTCCCCCGGGCTCTGGACAAGCCGCTCAAAGCTCTCAAACAAAACCAGGACCTCATCCGACATATGAGGCCCGATACACCCTACAACTACATCCGCCCCCTGATCCCTGACTCTTTTGGCGGCCTTTAACATGGCCAGAGTCTTACCTATACTCTCCGCATAGCTGAAAAAGATCTTCAGCTGCCCTTTCTCATTCTTTCCCATCCCTCAACCCTTTCTTCCCTGCCGCCTTGGTATCCGTCCGGGCCTTTTCCTTTGTCCCCGCTTTTTGTCATCCCATCCAGCAGCTGATCCAGTTTTCCCATGACAATATACCCAAAGCCAAATATCGCGATCATACAGCCCATTAGCAACACGTCCTTCATGCCGCTAGCCTCCCTTCCCCATTTCCAGCAATTACCCCGCAGCCCATTTGCACCTCTGCCTTTTGGCTTGGCCTTGGTCTAAATACGAAAGCACTTCTGAACTGCCCGCTGCTGCCCCAGTACCAGTATGGATTTTCCTTCGCTCAAAGCCATGTCCGGCCCTACGTTCATGTTCAATTTCCCGTTCTCCCGAACTCCCAACACATTGATCCCATATTTTTTTCGAATATCCAGCTGAACAACGCTTTTCCCGTTCCACCCCTCCGGAACCGCCAGCTCAAAGATAGAACAATCCTTATCCAGCTCAATGTAATCCAATATATGTCTGGACGTACACCGTATGGCGGTCCAGGCAGCCAGCTGCTTCTCCGGATAAACCACCTCGTCCGCTCCGTTGCGCAGAAGAAACTTCTCCTGAACCCCCCTGGACGCCCTGGCAATGACCTTCCTGGCCCCCAACTCTTTGAGCAGGGAAGCAGTCTCCAGAGAATTCTGAAAATTATCCCCGATGGTCACGATACATACGTCAAAATTGCGGATCCCCAGAGAGGAGAGAAACTCCTCATTGGTACTATCCCCGATCTGAGCGCTTGTGACAAAGGACAAGGCCCCGTTTACCCGCTCCTCGTTTATATCCACAGCCATGACCTGATGATTTAAATCGTATAATTTCATGGCAATATGTCTTCCAAATCTCCCAAGTCCGATCAATAATACGCTCTTCACAGCCAAACCCTCCTTTATCCAACCATTAGTTTTTCCTGGGGCAGCCTGGCCGTATTGGCCCCACGGCTGTCAGACATAGCCGCGAAGATCAGAGTCAGCCCGCCTACCCTTCCTATATACATCAAAACGATCAGAACCCCTCTTGACACCAATCCCAGCCCTGGCGTAAGCCCAAGACTCAGCCCTACTGTAGCCATGGCGGAGGCGGTCTCAAACATACAGGGCAATAAAGGAAGCCCCTCAACGCGGCTTATAATAAGGCCGCCGCCCAAAAACAGCGTCAGATACATCACAAGGACTGTCACCCCGCTGCGTACCGTCTCATTGTCAATCCGCCGCCCAAAAAAATGGGCGTGTTCCCTTCGGTGGAAAACAGCCGCCGCTGTGGACAGCAGCACCGCAAAGGTGGTAGTCTTCATTCCCCCCGCCGTGGAACCAGGGGAGCCGCCGATCAGCATCAGAAGGATGATGATGCCAAGTCCTGTCTCGCTCATCCGGCTAAGATCCGCTGTGTTGAACCCTGCGGTCCTGGGCGTCACAGACTGAAAGCAGGACATGAGAATACGCCTGTATAAAGGCTCTCCGGAAAATTCAAAGAAGAAAAAATACAGCGCCGGCACCGTTACAAGCAGCGCGGTAGTCGTCAGGATCACTTTGCTCTGCATCCGGTATCTCCGAACACGATATCTATGTGTCCTGATATCATCCCAGGTCATGAACCCGATTCCTCCGATGATGATAAGCGCCATGACAGCTCCATTGACAATCCAGTTTTCCGCAAAAAAGGTTAGGGATGAGTATTCCTGTCGGATCCCCATCAGGTCAAAACCCGCGTTGCAGAAGGCGGATACAGAGTGGAACACTGCCCGCCACATCCCTCCGGCCAGACCGAACTCCCCGCAGAAGGCTGGCATCATCACCAAAGCCCCAACAAGCTCAAAAATAAGTGTCATCTTTATGATAAAGCCTGTGAGGTTCACGATCCCTCCCACCTTGTGGGCTGAGATGGCCTCCTGCATAGTGCTGCGCTGCTTCAAGTTTATCTTTTTCCCTGACACCATAAAAACCGCCGCGCCCACAGTCACCACACCCATGCCGCCGATCTGGATCAGCATCAAGATCACCGCCTGCCCGAACCTGGTCCAGTAAACAGCCGTGTCGTACACAATAAGCCCTGTTACGCACACTGCCGAAGTAGAAGTAAAGAGGGCGTCCGCAAAAGCCGCCCCTCTGCCGTCCCTTGTAGCGATGGGCAGCATAAGCAGCATGCTTCCCAGGAGAATGACCCCCGCAAATCCCAGAATGATGATCTGGGCCGATGATAGTTTCTTTTCGATTCCGCTCATAATGATTCCTGCCTCCGTGTCTCTACTTAGATTATGACACAGATGGCGTGAAAAGTGTATTAACGTAAGGGGGATGGCGTTAAGATTGCATTAAGACCAGAAAAGGCCAGACTGGCTGAACTTTAGCTCACTCTATAGATCGCAGCCGCTTTCTCTCCGGGAACAAACAGCCTCCCCATGTCAACGCCCTCCAGAGTAAGGAGCTTTATCTTCCGGTCTATCCCCCCTGCATACCCGGTCAGGCTCCCGTCCGTTCCCACCACCCGATGGCAGGGGATGATGACGGATATGGGGTTGTGTCCCACCGCCCCGCCCACAGCCTGGGCCGACATATGGTCAAGGCCGTTGGCATCGGCAATCTTTTTCGATATCTCTTTATAAGTGGTTACCTGACCGTAGGGAATGCGGCATAGGATGTCCCACACCTGCCTGCGAAAATCGCTGCCCTCCGGCTTTAGGGGCAGCTCCTGTATGGACGGCTTCTCACCCGCAAAATAGCGGTCAAGCCATGTCTTCGTGTCCTTTAACACCTGGCAGCCTTCCCTCTCTGTCATCTCCTCTTCCTTAAAGGAGTCTGGAAAGTATTTCTGTCCCTCGATCCACAGACCTGTGAGGGCGTTGCCCCGCGCGGCCAGAAGAAATCTGCCTATAGGGGAATCGTAGTGGGTTGTATGTATCATTTTGATGTTCCTCCTGTATATGTACCAACTTTATATTCTGTTGCTTCACCATCGCATGGTGCTATCTATCTTCTTATGCCCTAAAAACTGCCGGACTTGCTTTATAGGCATTCCTTTATCAATCGCCCCTAATTTCTTCCTGATCTCCTCCTGTAGCCTGATAGATGTACTCTCGGAATCTCTCTTGCACCTGCCTTTGTGGATGATTTTCCCTCATTGGATGTGTTAGAGCTTAAAGACCCATTGGCCAATACGGTTCCACATACTCCCCCTGCCGGGCTCAGATGGTGAAGCATGTGCTGCAGCCACGCAAAGTTGGCATTTCCCACCAGCAAAACCCCGTATTTCCATCGGATAGTTTCACCATTTTTGCATTTCGCGATAAATCCCCCTAATCGCCCAAAACAAATGCTATCCCGAAATCCATCTACAGTTTACCACAAAATCAACACCTCTTCAATCTCCCCTAAACTGGATACAACGGAACTTTAAATTCGTTCTATTGGTGTACCGTTCTTCCGTAAATCAGGGTATTCGGGTTTTTATGTTTGTATACACCCATGGATACTCCGCAGCTTGCTTTATAACATACTGAAAACCATAGACCTTCCCTTCCTGGCATCACGACTCCCCTCGCCTTTTGCTCACTCAACAATACCACAATTTCATCACTTTCCCATTCCACGCCAAAAAAACTCACTCTTATAATCCTAAAAAACAGCCCCGCCCATACGCCAAAACACCGTACAGACAGGGCTGTCCTATCCAGCCTTATCCCATTATCCCATCACACACAGAGCCGTCCTTCCAGCCCCTCATAATCCACAGTCATCACCCTTCCGTCTCTCATATGCAGCGTCACCGGCCCGTAAGCCCCATATCCGTCCTCGTCCGTATAAGTCACGCGCTCCACAGGGAACAGCTCCTCCTGGCTCCAGGGCCTGTCGTCCGACCTGGTGAGAACCGAGGCGATCATCACGCAGGGGCCGTACTCATAATCCCGGTCCCGCTTAAGCTTTCCGTAGATCAGGAAACTGGCTTTTCCCAGAGGGTTCACGCCCTCTCTCCGCTTCACGGCCAGAGACTCCCATCCCCCGTAAATTGTCAGAGCCAGCTGACACCCGGGCTTCTTTAACACCAGGGCCCTGTCGCTGCCTTTTGAAAACTCCTCCACCTGGATCTCTGTCCCGTCTTCATCCTCCGCCATGCCGTAGGCCCCCATGGTCAGCTCAAAAGGCCCCTCTGGAACCCGCATCTTGTCCACCCGCACCATACCCTCTGTCACAGGAAAATCAGCCAGGGCGATGGACGCCTTTCCCTGGAAATTATACCGAAAATCAAAATACTCCTTCCGGTACAGCACCCCGTCCTTCATCCCGCCGTACAAGATGATATTGGGCGTCATAGCCTGGCCATCGCCGTAGGTAAGACAATACTGCATGGCCTCCGCCCCCTTATGGTCAAAGGCCTCCCAGGGGAATTGGCTGTGAAATCCCAGGCGCACATAGTAGGGAATGTACTCATTGCCCGGCTCAAACATGCCCTTGGCCGTCCGAAACTCGCAGGCCCCGTTGCCACCTAGACTGGCAGCCACGATCCCCGGCCCGTCCATGACTGTCTCTCGAAACTCCGTCTCCCCCAGGCCCTCCCAGGGTCCCCGGTTCTCCCTGGCCGTCCAGAACGGGTGGTCCTTCGGATAGGTCAGAGCCACCATGGTGTTGGCGATCCAGTACGGGCTCTCCGCGCAGCTGTAGCCCTGGACCATGGGCAGAAACTGCCCGTAAAATCCCAGGCTTGGCACGCCGTTTACAAACACGTCCTCCCTGGTGATAAACTGTAACAGGGCCCCGGAATTAACCCACCTGGAGTACCCCGGATCCGCCTTGGTATGTTTCAGGAGAAACGCCGAGGCATAAGGGGATGTGGCCGCGTTGCGGTAAAGACCGCTTCTGGCCCAGAGAGTCACATGGCCCTCCCGGTCAAACATGGAAGAAAAGCTGTCTGTCATGTCATTGGCATACTGTTCGATCTTGGCTGCCATCCACGGTTCCTTCTCATAGCCGTACCACACATTCCATATAGGCCCATACACCTGAAATGCCCACGGCGTGTAGTAGTCAAACCTGTGGCCGTCCCGATACCATCCGTCCCCCGCGTAATAAGACAGGATATTCTGGGCGTGCTCCCTCATAAGCCCCTCATCGATCTCCCAGCCCTCCATGGAAAGGAATCCCAGAATAAGCATATTAAACAGCCGCCAGTTGTGGGACTCCGTCCGCTGGATCCCAAAACCCATAAGATACTCCCCGATCCGCTGCCGCTCCTCCTGGGTGTATTTGTCCCAAATCACTTCCCTGCACTGGTCCAGGCCGATAACCAGGGAGGCGCACTCGCAGGTGTGCTGAAACGATCTTTCCCCCTCCCGGGCGATCTCCGTCAGCTCCTTCCACCCCAGAAGATATTGCTTGTGGCCCGGAGTCACCGCCCCCAGGATCAGATCCTTATAATACCCGGCCACCGGTATGCCCGCCGCCACGCAGTCCGGCCGGTTCCTCAAAAGCGGCGCCGCGATGAGAAAGCTTCTGGCCAGCCCCTCAAACTTCTCCGCGTAAGCCTTGGTGGGGGAGCTGTCCTTTGTCGGATAGCTGACCTGAAATTCCACCCTCCGGCTCATGGGCATCTCCTCCTTTCCTGACAGGTTGGAAAATATTCCCTCAAGCAAAAATTCGCAGGCGTCCAGCCAGTGCTCCCTTGTCATACCCGTGTAGGGGCTCCCCTGAAGATCCGGGTTTTGTACCGTAAATTTCATCTCGTTCCTCCTTCTCCTCTTGCCTTTTTTCTACCCCTATCATATAATAAAATCCAAACAGCTTCCTTGCAAAAACCGGCTGGTTTCTTGCGCGATCTGACTTTTGACAGGGAGAGATTTTATGAACAGACCACAGACCATTTCCTGCGAACAGCTCCATTTTCCGGAAGTTATCCGCAGCCACCACATGCTGTCCGCCCAGCCATTTAACAGTGTGTACCATATGCACGACTCCTGCGAGCTTCTCCTGTTTCTCAATGGCAGCGGCGACTATTACATTGAACACCGCCTCTACCCCATCAGCCGGGGAACCCTTCTCCTCATAGGCAGCAATGAGATGCACCGGGCCGCCATCCAGGGCGCCTCCCCCTATGAGCGGATCGCCACCCATTTTTACCCGAACTTTATCCGCAGGTTTTCCACACCTGACTGTGACCTGCTTTCCTGTTTTAAAAAACGCCCCGGGGCCAGACAGGAAATCCTTGCCCTTAACCACCAGGAGCTGGAATACTACCTTTCCCTGGCGGACCGGATGCACACTGCCCTGGCAGCGGACCATTTCGGCCACGACATCCTGGCAGCCACCTACCTGCTGCAGATGCTGGTCTTTGTCAACACCTGCCTCCTCTCCAGGGGCGAAGCTCCCAAAAAGAAGCCCTCCTCCCCGGCTCTCCCCCTTTCCAGCCAGATCATGGCCTATGTGAACCGCCATCTAAACGAGCCTGTCACTGTCCTGGAACTGGCGGAGTATGTCCACCTGGACCCGTCCTATCTGTGCCGTAAATTTAAAGAGCAGGCCGGGTGCTCCCTTCGGGAGTACATTATCTTAAAGCGCGTCGCCCTGGCCAAGGAACTGCTGCACCAGGGAAAAACCGTCACCGAGGCCTGCCAGGGCAGCGGCTTTTCCGACTATTCCAACTTTATCCGCACCTTTAAAAAATACGCCGGCATGCCGCCTGGAAAATTTCGTCAAAACCAGGCCCTCCCCTGAGATAAGAAAAAAAGCCCCCGCATGACGCCGCGGGGGCTTTAAACCTTAATTCTCTTTGATCTTTACCACGATCTTCTTTACATGAGCAGGCGCACCGTCTGCCGCCTTGGGCTTATGGCCGTCCCATGGACAAAAGACCACGAACTCTCCTGCATGGACCGGGATCCGCAGTCCGGCCACGGAATTATCATACAGCGCCGCGTCCTTTTCCGCGTTATAGGGGACGGAAACCTTCAGCTGGTCTACCGGCGCGTAAGTCATGACCTCGCACCCTTCAATGATGTACTGGATGTCCGTATAATTCTTGTGGGACTCATATTTTGCCTCCTCCCACGGTACGGTGTCATACTCCATCACGTTGGCGTACACGTTCTTGCCGTCAATCTCATACTTGCCGTTGTCCAGAGTCTTTAAATCGTGGCTCTTCAAAAAATCCACCGCCTTGGCATAACGTCCCTCAATGCCAAGATTCCTGTAAAAGTCCAGGTTTGCAGCAAAATCAAAAATCATGGGTCTGCCTCCTTTGTGACACGTTTTCACGCTTCTTTTCCTATTCAGTATACACCACAACCCATATGTTCCACAATCCCCTATTTAAAAAATTCGTGGCCCTGATATCGAAACAGGTAAGTTAGCTTTCCGTCAAACCAGCTGACCGCCCCGCTGCGGGAGGCGGAACGGTTCATGAAAAACAGCGCTCCCTGGGAATAGTCCTCCCCCTTCAAAGCCCGGTCCACGCTCTCTTTCGTGTCACTGCTGACCTTGCAGGTGTTGATGCTGCCGTTGGACACCGGGGAAAACTGGGAGGGCTGATACACCACGCCGGTGACCGTATCCGGAAACTGGTCGCTTTTCATCCGGTTCAAGATCACATTGGCCACCAGGATCTTCCCCTTTTTGTCGCAGACCCCTGCCTCCGCCTCCACGATCTTTAAAAGGTGACATGTAATCACTTATCCAACTGACACAGAATGAAACCTATTGATATAAA
>CAJUPQ010000009.1:59344-67866 GCA_910588505.1 uncultured Hungatella sp.
CTCCTGACTGGTCTTCACCGCTGCCCGGCTGGACGTCACTGCCGCCTGAGGAGCTCTCTTTGCTGCCCGACCGGACGTTACTGCCGCCTGACTTCCCCTCTTTGCCGGCTGCCCTGGCGCTACTGCCTTCTGTCCCGCTCTCCTCTATTCCGTCTTCCACATTCTGTACGCCTTCTCCGCTGCGGACCTCCTTCTGCCGCTTCATGTCCCGGGTCAGGAGATAGCCCACTATCTGTTGTCCATACTCCACCCCCGGCTCCTGGGACACCGCGGGAGTCTCTGCCATGGCCGTCATGGCATCCCTCCCGTCTCCCCCAAACCCCTTTGTAGTCAGAGCCACAATAGCGATCAACAGCGCGGCGGCGATAAATCCTTCTTTCTCAAGCCTCTTTATAAAATGGAACACATTATCCCTTCTTTCTCCCTTTTTTCTTTAAAAATGCGTCTAAAATGGAATATTTCTCCCACTTTAAGCGCAAAATATCGGGTAATCCTGGTTATTATATGGGATTCTGTTGCAAAAAGTCAATGGCAGGGGACTCGATTCGGCACTTTTTATGCCGGTAAATTTTACATTTTACCAATATATATTAAATATATACGAAGAAAACCAGAATAATATGTTTCATTTTTATATAAATTATCACATTAATATTTACATAAATATTACATTTTTGTTAAATCCAAGACGAACACATACGGAAGCTTCTCCCTGTCCGTGCGCCGTGTACTCGTCAGCCCGGCTGACAATCTTCCTTGGAGTACCCCTGTACAATCGGGCAGGGAAGGCTTTTCCCCTGCTTGTCCCGCGGCCCACACGCCGCTTAAGCGGCATATTCCTCTATGTGGACCTGTGCATAAAAATGTGTGTCTTGATGCACACTCGCGCCGGAGCGTGGCTGCAACAGCAGCCATTTTCCTTTGCACGAAGTGCGCATCTTCGCGGAGTGTTTTTGTTTCATAGGACGTAATTTCTTAATGAAATAAAAAAAGAGCCGTTCATATCGGCTCTTTTTTATCGAATTACAGAGGACACGCAATGGCTCCGGCAGCCGCGCAGGCAGCCGCCACAGCCGGGGAAGCCAGGTAGATCTCCACCTTGGAGGTTCCCATGCGACCCAAAAAGTTCCGGTTGTTGGTGGCCACCACCCGCTCCCCGTCCGACAATATCCCCCCGGCGCGGCCGCAGCAGAGTCCGCAGCCAGGATGCGTCACCATAGCCCCGGCCTTTACAAGGGTCCCTATGGCCCCGCAGGCCATGGCCTCCTCATAGACCTTCCGGCTTGCGGGAGTCACGATAAGCTTCACAAAAGGCGCCACCTGCTTACCCTCCAGAACCTTGGCCGCCGCCTGAAGATCCTCCAGACGCCCGTTGGTGCAGGAACCGATAAATACCTGGTCAATGGGAAGTCCCTCCAGCGCCTTTACCTCCCTGATCTTATCCACCTGGGACGGACAGGCCATCACCGGCACAAAGTCCTCCCCCCGGTAGGTGAGTCTCCTGCAGTACACCGCGTCCTCGTCCCCCGCCAGACTCTTTTGAAACTCATCCAGTTCCACATTGCAGTACCGGGCCGTCTTCTCGTCCGGCGTAAACAGGGCGCACTTTGCCCCGGCCTCGATAGCCATGTTGGCCATGGTCATGCGGCTGCTGACGCTCATGCGCTCCACCCCGTCCCCCACAAACTCCAGAGCCCGGTAGGTAGCCCCGTCAGCCCCCAGATCCCCGATGATCCGAAGAATCACATCCTTGGACATGACATTGGCGGGAAGGGGGCCGTTTATCTCGATCCGGATCGTTTCCGGCACCTTGACCCACAGAGTGCCTGTCCCCAGGATCGCCGCCATCTCCGTGTACCCGATCCCTGTGGAGAAAGCTCCCACGCAGCCGTAGGTGGTGGTGTGGCTGTCCGTGCCGAACACCACATCCCCGGGCTTCACATACCCGGCCTCGGTCATCAGCTGATGGCAGATGCCGTCGCTCCGGTGAACATGTTCAATACCATATTTTTCCGCAAACTCATCCCCCACCTTGTAGTGCCTGGTGTCGTCCAGCTGACTGGAAGGCACCAGATGATCATAGATCAATACTGCCTTGTCCGGGTTCCAGATCTTACCAAACCCCATCTCATGAAATTTATCCGCGATAAAAGGGATCATGATATCATCCAGCATCACCCTGTCAACGCTGACTGTCACGATCTCCCCGGGCTTCACCTGCTTTGCCCCCATATTGTGGGCAATGATCTTTTCCACTATGGTCTGTCCCATTTCTCCCCTCCTGCTCTGCTCCTTCTTTCGGCTGCGTCCAACCTTACACTGCCAGCCCGTTTCTAGCTCTCATGGCTCTGACCAGGCCCCCGGCGTTTATGATCTCCACCAGGTTATCCGGAAGGGATGCCAGAGGATACCGCTTTCCGTTGCAGGAAACATGGCTGTTTACCACCACCTCAATCTCCTGCCCTTCCCTCACATCCGAGCAAAGGTCCTGCTGCTCCATCAAAAGCAGCCCGTTATTGATGGAGTTGCGGAAAAAGATGCGGGCAAATGATTTTGCTATGATACAGCGGATGCCAAGGGCCTTGATCACCTCCGGCGCCTGCTCCCTGGAAGAGCCGCACCCAAAATTCTTCCCAGCCACAATGATATCCCCCTGTTTGATCTCTCCGGCCAGCTCGGGCCTTAAGGGGCTAAACCCGTACTGCTTCATATCCTCAACGCTTTTTAGCGCCAAATACTCTGTGGGGATAATGATATCCGTGTCAATGTCATCCCCCAAAATCCAGACTCTTCCCGTAAAACGTTCCATAGACAGCCCTCTTTTTTTATGTTTCTATTGTCAATGTCAAGGCCCGGACATCCATCCTCCGGGCCGCGCGCGATCCAAGCCGCAGCAGCTTTTACGGCCAGCCGCCGCACCTGCCCTGCGTCTGACACCGAAAGCCGTTCTCTCTTGAAATCTCCATCCATATCTGCCGCAGACCCTCACCGGGTCCCTGCCCTTCCCATCTACGCGCTCTATAACATATCCGCCGTGCAGATCTCGCCCTTCACCGCGGACGCCGCAACCGTAGCCGCGGAACCCAGATACACCTTGGAGGAGGGATGGCCTGCGCGCCCCTTAAAATTCCTGGTGCCTGTGCTGATCAGCACCTCCCCCTCCCCGATAACGCCCTGGCAGCTTCCCCAGCACACGCTGCAGTTGGGATTCATGACAATGGCCCCGCTCTCCATAAAGATCTGGATCAGCCCTTCCTCCAATGCCTGCAGATACACCTGCCTGCTGGCCGGAACCACCAGAAACCGCACATGATCCGAGACCTTCCTCCCCTTCACGATAGCGGCCCCCACCCGCAGATCGTCGATCCGCCCGTTGTTGCAGGAGCCCAGAAACGCCTCGTCGATCCGCGTACCCAGCACCTCTTCCACCGGCGCCACGTCGTCCACAAAGTCAGGCCTTGCCGCCACCGGCCGGATCTGATCCAGGTCAAAGGTATATTCCTTCACATACCTTGCGTCCTCATCGCTCTTAAACACGGCTTTCGGCTTCCGCCCCCGCTTGTCAAGCCACTGCAAAGCAATGTCATCAGGCTCAAAGATAGCTGTCTTGGCCCCGGCCTCTACAGCCAGGTTGCACAAAACCATCCGGTCTTCCACGCTCAATGTCCCTGCCCCGTCCCCGCAAAACTCCATAACCTGGTAGCTGGCGCCGGCAGCGCCGATCTGCCCGATGATGGTCAGCATCAGATCCCGGGGATAGACGCCTTTTCGCAGCCTGCCTGTAAGGTTAAACTTTATGGTCTCCGGCACCAGGACCCAGGAGGAGCCTGTCACCATGCCGTAGAGAAGGTCCGTACATCCCACCCCTGTCCCGAAGGCCCCCAAAGCCCCGTAGGTGCAGGTGTGGCTGTCCGCCCCAAAGATCAGCTCCCCGGGACACACGTATTTTTCCATCATCACCTGATGGCACACGCCCTCCCCCTCCCAGAAGTCGATCCCATGCTCTCTGGCAAAATCCCGCATCTTCTTCTGCGCCGCGGCCGTCTTAGGGCTGTCCGACGGCACGTTGTGGTCCACGATAAACACCAGCTTCTTCGGGTCCGCGATCCGCGGATGGTTTAATTTCTTGTGGTACATATCAACAGTCAGATGGGTGGTTCCGTCATTGCTCATCATCCTGTCCAGATTTACGGTGTGGATATCCCCCGCTTTCACCTCACTGACTCCCGCCGCCAGGGCGATGATCTTCTCCGCAATGGTCATTCCCATGGTTACGCCTCCTCTTTATTTAATGATGGGATCAATCCGCCCTGGCTTAGGATCTGCTGCATATAGGGCGGAAGCTTGGTGCAGGAAAATGTCTTCCCATTGGCCTTTGCCACGCCGTCAGTGAGAGACAGCTCCATCTCGTCCCCGGTCTCCACCGCGTCAGGAAGGTCCCTGCACACGATCACCGGCAGCCCGATATTGATAGCGTTGCGGTAAAAGATGCGGGCAAATGATCTGGCTACCACCGCCTGGACTCCCAGGGCCTTTAACACCCCCGGGGCCTGCTCCCTGGATGAGCCGCATCCAAAATTCTCCCCTCCCACGACAAAATCCCCGGGCTTTACCTTAACCGGAAATTCCGGGTCCAGGGATTCAAACGCATGCTCTTTCATCTCGTCAATGGTGGGCAGCAGCAGATACTGGGACGCGATGATCTGATCCGTGTCCAGGTCATTGTGAAATTTAAATATTTTGCCGACAGACATGATACTCCTCCCAATCTTCCATAGTCATAAATACTGTGACCATATTATAGCATGGGGATCCGTATCATGACAATATATAATACTCATGACTATCATAACGGACGGTTATGCATTGCCCTTCAAATATATCCGTCAATCCAGCTTTAACGCCCTGATCTTTCTCCGATATTCCTTTACCGTCAGATTCTTTCTGGCCGCAGCCGCCTCCACAGTCAGAACTCCGTCGCGGACCAGCTCCTGCATATTTTTGAATTCTCCTTTTTCCATGCCCTTTTTCATGCCGTCTTCCATCAGCATCTGTCCCAACAGCGTCATAGTCATCATCTCCTCTATCCGTTTCATCTCATCCTCGTTTAAAACTTTCATGGCCAACGCATACAGCACAGCCTGCATGGACATCATTTCTCTCTTTTTCACATTGCCCTGCTCTTTTGAAGTATCTCAAAGTTTCTTTGCATTCTGGTTTCCTGGATCATACTGCCATCCATCAGAGATGTCAGAAGTACAGGTAGAAGCTCCTTTCTCTTAAGCCTCTTTCCGGATCTCTGCTTTTTCTCCAGCTTCGGGATCACTTTGTCCGCGTCATAGTCCTTCATCCGCAGGATCTTTATAACTGCTTTTCTCTTTCCGGACAATAAACTTCTGCTTCTATTCTTATTTTTTATCTCTTTATCCATGTTTCCTTGGATCTCTGCCTGATCGCAGGCTGATATTCAGATCTTTCTTCTCTGCCAGACGGCATGGGAGAAAACTCTCCCTTAGATGAACGATATTTCTATGATGACAAGTTCTCCTATGTCCCTTTATCATCCGGTATCCATACTATATCATGGATGGAAAATCTTGTAAACCCCAATAGTTACAGGTTATCGCTGGCCCGATGTGGAAAAACGGACGAACGCAGTCTTACAAGCAAGCTTGACTCCTATTTTCATCTAAAATTCCCCCATAAACCAATGCAGCGTAAACTGTAACTTGTATTGCAGCACAGGTGCTGGTATAATCAAGAACATACCCTGGTACACTCTTGGAGTCTCTTTGTGCCTGATTTTGTAAAATGATTTTTTGTCAGATGCCCATGAATTTATGCGGCGTACATGGAACATAGACAAAAATAAGCCAAAACGGCAGGCACAAAAGAAATTTCGGAAGTACATTTTACCAAAAAGGAGGCCTCCATGGAACAGAACCTGTCCCAGTATAAAATATTCTACGAGGTTGCCAAAACCGGCAACATCTCCAAAGCCGCCAAGGCGCTATACATCAGCCAGCCGGCCATCAGCAAGGCCATCGGAAAGCTGGAGGACAGTTTAAGCACCACACTCTTCACCAGAAATTCCCGGGGCGTCCAGCTGACCGAGGAAGGCCGCATCCTGTTTGAGCACACCTGCCGGGCCTTTGAGGAGCTACAAAACGGCGAGACGGAATTAAAGCGGGCCAGGCGGTTCCACTTAGGCCACATCCGCGTCGGCGTCAGCAACACCCTGTGCCGGTACATCATGATTTCCTATTTAAAAGGCTTTATTGAGCAGTACCCTCATGTAAAGATCACCATTGACAGCCAGTCCACCACCCACACCATGTCCATGCTGGAACAGCAGAAGATCGACCTGGGCCTGGTGGCTGACCCGGGCCCCCGCAAAAATCTGGTGTTCCTTCCCATCATGGAGATTGAAGACATCTTTGTAGCCTCCCCTGCCTATCTGGACAACCTAAAACTTCGGGAGGGGGATGACGCGGATGTATTCTCCGCAGGCAACATCATGCTCTTAGACCGGGCCAATGTGACCAGACGCCACATCGACGACTATCTGACCGCCAACCACATCACGCCCAACAACCTGCTGGAAGTGACCACCATGGACCTGTTGATCGAATTTGCCCGCATCGGCATCGGGGTAGGCAGCGTCATCAAAGAATTTGTGCGGGACGATCTGGATAACGGGCGTCTGGTGCAGGTAAACCTGGAAGTGTCGATCCCCAAACGAACCATTGGATTTGTCTATATTTCCAATCGCCGCTCCAGCAGCCTGGACTTATTTCTGGAATTCTGCCGTCAGTTTGCGGGCTGACGGCCAGGGAGCCTTCTTCCCAGTGATTAGCAGATTTCCGGATCAGCCTTTTCCAAAACTCATAGGCCTGCCCGCTTCCATAGGAGGGAGAAACCTCCCAGTTCCCAGGATATCGATCAAAACACGCCCTCGCCGCCCGCTTCCCGATCCCGGTTCTTCGGAATTTAGGCAGCACCATAAATTCCGCAATACTGTGGCCAGTCTCCCATCGCTGCACATAAGTATTGATCATCACAAAACCCAGAAGCTTGTCCGTTTCCTGCTCTTTTATAAAGAAAGCCTCCCTGTCCTCTGTCATCTCCCCCGCTCCATGACTCCTTCCCCTCATTTCTCTGGCCACCTGCCCTACAGGATTTTTGAGCAAGTTTGTCAAGACAGGCAACTGACATTGGCGTCTCTGGAGAACCTGCCCCGCACAAAGCTGACAGATACGGAGCTTGGTAAGCTGCGCCCCTGGAATGAAGAAGTTATTGCTAACTGCTCAGGCACAATATAAAATAAATGTTTGCATCAGTCAAAGATGAACAATAAATCTCGCGGTTCTTATCATTATTGGTATAGGAACTGCGAGATTTTGTATAGTCGTTGGTTTATTTTGCGCTTACACAGTTCCAAGATCACATGAACCGGATCATAGGCACCACCTCCCTTCAGCGATTTAAGCAAGAAAAAAGCTGCCAATGCATTTACGCATCAACAGCTAATCGCTTCTGTTCGGTATTTTATTTTAGTTCTGAGTTTTCTTTGCGTCCCTGATACGATAGTAGTCTTCCAGATCTACATCGATCCGTACTTTCGTATCAGGTTTTCGGTTGCTCAAGAGGCACACAGTCTCAATATGATTATCGTTGTCCAAACTTATATACTTAAATCATTTTCAATAATCAGCAGCTTAAACCGATTGATTTAAGCCACTATCCATTAATCACAGATGTTATCCCATTTGTGCAACGACCGTTGCACTTTTTCTATCAATTTTACTGTTATTCCAATTCTCTTTCTAATTCCTCAATAGAAGGCAAACTGCTCTGCAGCTCCTTTGGCAAAGATTGCGTAAGCTGATTTTTCCATTCTGCTACACCAATCGGGTTCTGGTAACCAGACAAAGAGTATTCCACTACAGTTTTATTCTTACCTTTAACCAGCAAAAGCCCAATTGTTGGTTTATCATCAGGATGACACAAAATATCATTTACTATATTCTGATACATATTTAACTGACTAATAAATCCTGGTTCAAAATCGCAAGCTTTCAATTCTACCACAACATAGCAACGTAATTTCAAGTGGTAAAACAAAAGATCTAAATTATTTTGAAATCGGAATAATGTGGATTTAATCTTTTTTCATAGGGAACTGCAATGCCTTGTTGCAATTGAGTTGAAAATTGATGATTTCAAACCGGAATACTTGGGAAAAATGCAGTTTTATCTTGAAGCGTTAGACCGGGATGTAAAGAAGCCCCACGAAAATCCCAGCGTTGGCATTATTCTTTGCAAGAGTAAGGACGAGGACGTTGTTGAATATGCCCTGAGCCGGAATATGAGTCCAACCATGATTTCCGAATATAGGACGAAACTAATCAGCAAGGAAATCTTACAAAAGAAACTTGAGGAATTAACGGAAATGGTGGATGAGGATAAAGGGGCTGTGAAAAAATGGAGTGATTGAAAACACCATTTTTCACAGCTCCTTT
>CAJUPQ010000010.1 GCA_910588505.1 uncultured Hungatella sp.
CAAGGTGCTAACAATTTGGGGCAATATAAATTTATTTATTCGACCCCAACATCTTCTGATGAAATCGTCAAAGTCTTCTTCCGGGATGCGCAGAAGAAGAACGTCGCTGTAAGCCACTACGGTGTAAATACTGGGCTTGCCGCACAGGATGGTAAATTCCCCGAAACATCTCTGTTCTGACAGGATTCCTACAATGTATTCATCTTCCTGTCCATAGTTGAGATAGACAATCGCTTTTCCGTGTATGATTTTGTAAAGCACTTTTTCCGTAGAACCTTGCTGCAGGATTACCTGATCTTCGGTAAAGCGCACCATTTTTGATTCGTTTGCTTCCATGGGCTGGGGGACTCCTTTCCAAAATCGGTAAAATGTTTTAATTGGCACTTAGACAGATTCGATGCTGAAAACTATGGTAACATCATACCATATTCGCGGTCTTTTCTCAACCGCAAACAATTTCGTGCTTAAAGGAAGTTAACAATGCATTTGTCTGCGGCTTGTGGTATGATGTAAAGATGGAAGAGAGATGCTAGATGAGGATCAAAGGGTTTTTTAATAAAAGAGGAGGATAAGAAGATGACGATTACAAAGAACAGGGACGGCAGCAGGCTGGTGGTAAAATTAAACGGGAGGCTGGATACCACCACTTCCCCGCAGTTGGAGCGGACTCTTTTGCTGGATGATATTGATGAGGTGATTTTTGATTTGACGGATCTGCAATACCTGGCCAGCGCAGGGTTGAGAGTGCTGTTGACCACCCAGAAAAAGATGAATGCCAGGAAAGGCACTATGGTTGTTAAAAATGCCAATGAGATGATTTTGGAAGTATTTGAGATGACGGGATTTTCACATGTTCTGACCATTGAGCATGATTGATTATTTTGCGGGAGACAGGGAATTATGGCGGAATTGACTCTGCAGGCCAAGGTGGATAATCTGGGGCAGGTTATGGATTTGGTGGAAGAACAGTTGACACCGGCAGGCTGTAAGATGAAAACCCTTATGCAGGTGCAGATAGCGGTGGAGGAAATTTTTGTAAATATCGCCCATTATGCCTATGGGGAGTCTGTGGGAATGGTGACAATCCAGGTGGATGTGGAGGGGGCGCCAGGACAGGAACAGGCAGCGGTTATTACCTTTGCGGACAGCGGGACGCCTTACAATCCTCTGGAGCGGGAGGAACCGGATCTTGGCCTTTCTGTGGAGGAACGGCCTGTTGGCGGGCTGGGGATTTTTATGGTGAAGAAAAGTGTGGATAGTGTGGAGTATGAGTATCGGAATGGGGAAAATGTATTGGTGTTAAGGAAGGGTTTTTAGCAGCGGCAGATGTTTTTGCTATAGGGATAGGGAAACGATGTTTTTTCCAGGGTGATTCAATATATGAAAGATAACGGGATTCCCCTGGCAGGGGCAGTTCACGATTTTACCTGTCCCCAGACAGGGAGGAATTATATGTTTTTTCCGATTAAAAATTATTTTTGATGGAAACAGAACGCCTTATAATCAGAGAAATGAGCCAGTCGGATTTTGGCCCATTGTGCAGAATCCTGTGTGATGAGGAGGTAATGAGCGCTGCCTATGAAAGCGCGTTTACTTTAGAAGAAGCGCAGGGGTGGCTTGACCGGCACCTTAAACGATATGAGAAGTATGGGTTTGGACTCTGGGCTGTTGTGTTAAAAGAGACAGAGGAAATGATCGGTCAATGCGGACTGACCATGCAGAAGTGGAGAGGTGAGGAAGTTTTAGAAGTCGGATATTTGTTTCAAAAGGAACATTGGCATAAAGGGTATGCGGCAGAGGCGGTAGCTGCCTGCAGGGACTATGCTTTTACGGTTCTTCATGCAGACAGGGTTTATTCGATTATTCGGAATACACACATAGCTTCTCAAAAAGTGGCTGCGCGAAACGGGATGAAGATAAGGCAGAGTTTGAATAAAGCAGGGCAGAGGATTTTCACCGCCGGAAAACCCCGCCCCAATAGAAACTATCTATAAAAGATACTTCAAAAGCTCTTCCTCAAACGTCTTCACCGCGCGCTCTGCAAATGTCCTCCGAACCTGTGGGTCCACAAGGCTGACAGCGCAGGGATTCATATGTTTAAAATCCGGAACATCGTCATAAGAATCATCCTGCCGATTCCCATTGGGATAGCACCATGTCAGCCACCAATCTGCGGGGTTGATCATATCCCGGACAAGATACTTTGCGGCTTCGTCAATCAGTTCCTGGTTGATCTTATCTATCTGCCAATGTTCTTTTGTGTCAAACAGAGCAAAACCGGCAAAGAGACAGTGCTCCACCTCTATCCGGAACCACATGCTCAGCCCTTCCTTTTGGAACTTTGCATGTCGCACCACATAGTTTAATCCGGGGTAGGTGCTGTAACAGTCGTAAAATTTCTCATGCTGTTTTTTCTCATAAGAATAGTAGACATGTTCGGTCTCAGGTTCTAGGCCATACTTTGGAAGCAGATGGGTCATTTCTTTTTTCAGGTCGTCAAAAACCATTCTTATGAGGCGGATTTTTGCGGCCTTCATGGATTTCTCAATCTCAATACCCGCATGAAAAAAATCAGGCGATTCATAAAGCGCTTCCAATGTTATTTCCATCATCTTTTTATTCCTTCCGTCTGCCGTCATCCGGATGGCATCCATATATTGCGTAACGCCTGATTTTATGGGTTCTGGTAAATGTTCCAGCAATCTCTCCAGCCAATCATAAATATCCTGTTCCCATGAAATACAGAGTATATGGTCAAGTGGCAAAACATTTGTGCCGCCTTTCTCTTTCCGGCTGTACAGGGACGGAACATCTCCAAATCTTGTGAGATAAATAAGGGGCGCGTTTCTGGCGTATTGGGCGTAATCATAACATTGGGCTTCCTGTTCGTCTCCATAGATTTTGACCTCAACAGGGATAAAGAAGCGGGAATTTCGGATAATGATGTCAATCCGTCTGTCGTTGGCAGTGACATACTCTCTGTCAACATCCGTGTGGGTGAGAAGCAGTTCATCTGTATCATATTCCTTTAAGATATCCCGGAAAAAGGACCGCAGAAACAGCGTCCCGCAACCATGTCTGCCTTCGGGATTCAGCAAGTCAGCCAAAAACCGGCACATGATGACTTCTTTTTCGGTGATGTCCAATATGTTGAAAATATTATAGCCGGATGACAGGCGGGGCGGAAATTCTTTGACTGCGCCGCTGATCGTTGACAGCAGTTTGGTGTAGATATCCATGGTCAGAGGTCTCCTGTGCTGGGGGATTTTATGATTATTATATTGAGAAAGAGCATGTTTTTCAAGCTGTTTCTTTATAGAACAGGCCGAAGGGAGACGGGGGTTTATTGATAAAAGAAAGCTATCTGGTCCTCAACCAATGGTTGAACTGCTGCCCTCAACCATTAGTTCCTTGTAAAAAGTGAGCACTCATAGTATAATTTTACATGGAGGGAAAAGTTATGGTCAATCAAATAGAAGTAGGCGCGTTTATCTCTAAATGCCGCAAAGCAAAAAAGCTGACCCAGGCCCAGCTGGCCGAAGAACTGAATATTACGGACAGAGCAATTTCAAAATGGGAGACAGGGAAAAGTCTGCCGGACTCTTCTATCATGCTGGAGCTGTGCGACATATTGGGAATCACAGTAAATGAACTATTAAAGGGAGAGAGGGAGGACAGAGAACCAGATGAGGAAAAGAAGGATGAGCATTTCGACGTAATAAAAGGAAACGGGGAAAACCGTGTAAAGTCGAAAAAGTTTCTGGTCTTCATCTTTTCCGCATTATTTATGACGGCAGCGGCGGTGTGTTTGATTTGTGATATCGCCATATCCGGCGGGGTGACGTGGTCTTTGATCCCTGCAGTTTCCATTGTGTTTGGCTGGGCTGTCTGTCTGCCTGGGATCCGGTTTGGGAAAAAGGGCATTGTGGGATGTTTTGTGTGGCTGTCAGCGCTAATCATTCCCTATTTATTTGTGCTGAGCCGTCTCATAAAGGTTGGGCAGGTCTTTACCATCGGCGGGGTTATGGCCGTGATTTCCATTGTCTTTTTGTGGATGGTGATCGGAGTGTTCAGAAAAATGGGAAGCCGGAGAAAACCGGCCGCTTTTGGGGTATCGTATCTGCTGACAGTCCTGTTTGTCGCGGTGATTAACCTGGTGCTGTCTAAGATGATAGGCGGCCCTGTGTTTCATATGTGGGACTGGGCGGCAATCTTTATGCTGCTGATGTTGGCAGGCGTTTCCTTTGGCTTTGGAGGGCGTGATGGAAAAACTGTAAGGGCGAACATGGATGGGAGGGATCCGGTTGAATATTAGAAAAGCCAGCCAGAATGATCTGTCAAGAATCGCGGAAATCTTTGTCTTCAATAACCGGGTAAATTATTTTCCAATTTTTAAGGACATAGAATTTTCCTTTGGGGAATTGCAGGTGGTTTCCCTGGTTAATGGTTATTTTGGCAGGGATGATGTGAGAGAGAAACTGTATGTGTGTGAGGATATGGTAATAAAAGGATTTGTCCAGGTGGACGGAAGGGAAATCTGCAAGCTGTATGTGGATACGTTTTTTCAGAGTGAGGGCGTTGGGGGAGAACTGGTGGAGTATGCGGTAAGGGAACTGCATGGAAAGTCTCTGTGGGCATTGGAGAAAAATGTCAGAGCGGTTTCGTTTTACCGGCGGCATGGGTTTTGCCTGACAGGGGAGAGAAAGCTGGAGGAAGGGACGAAGGAGTTTCTTGTCAGGATGGAGAGAGCGGAGCTGTAAAGGTGTTTGAGGCGGGGAGTTGGCTGGAAAGTCAGCACCAGCTCCCTTTCATCAAGTAAAATAACCATGGTTAATAATTTTTTGATTCCTCTGATGGCTGTTTTATAGGGAATATAGGAAATGAGGAATATTCTATTGTGGTTACGATTCCATTTGAGAAAATATTGCCTGATGTGGGGGATAAAGAGAAAAATTTAAACCCGACCCATGAACTGATTTTAAGAGAGATGCGAAACAATCCTAATATAACACAGCCTCAGCTCATGGAGATCGCAGGGATCGGAAAGACTGCCATACAGAATAATATTTCCTTTTTGCGGAAGAATGGATATATTAAGCGTGTCGGTTCAAATAAAAACGGATACTGGCAGGTTTTGTAACGTTCAATGATGGAAGGTGACATACCTATGGATTATATGATTTCAGCGCCTGTTGCTACACTCCCTTATCAGATTCTTGCTTACTATCCTTTTTGGAATGGATATCTGCGGTTTTCCAAACGGCGGACATTTTCCGTACTTTTTTTGATGTTTTTATTCAAATGCGCCTGCTTTTATTTTCTTGCGCCGGAGATCGTGCCTGCGCGGCTGTTGGATTTTTTGTTCGGACTGATTCACCTGACTGTGTTTCTGTATCTGGTGAGGCTGCATCTGGGTGTGGTTCTGTTTGTCTACTTTTTTTTACTTGCGTATTTGGGACTTAACCGGGGCATAGCCAGTTTTTTACAGGCCCAGTTTGTCGATTTGACGGACGCGGGTGTTTACGGCTGCGCCAATGGTCTTTTGCATCTGGCTGTAGTGGCGGCGACGGTCCCGTTTCTGCTGAAATTGTTTAAGCAGACATGCCATGAAATCGTGGACACAAAAGAAGAATATATCATTTCTCATTTTTGGATCATACCTGCCCTGACCCTGGTGACTTCTTTCGTTTACAGTATAAGAATGACGCCGGAAATGGCAAGAAGTCTGCCGTTTTTGCTTTCCAGGCTATTTCTCTTCCTTGGCACGCTGGTGGAATATATGCTGCTGATACGCTTGCTGCAGGCAGCCCGCAGACAGGCGCTGCTGGAGGCGGAGACGAAGAATAACAGGCTGCTGGCTGATATGCACAAGGAGCAGTACGCGCTGCTGCTGAAACGCATTGAGGAAACCCGGCGGGCCAGACACGACCTGCGCCAGCATCTTGTGCTGATACAGAGGTATCTGGAGGATGGCGATAAGGACGCCCTGAGAGAATATATACGCATCTATGGGCAGTCGATTCCGGAACCTGCGGATATGTTTTTGTACTGCGGAAATTATGCGGTGGACACCATCATGCGCTTTTATCTGACCCAGGCAAAAGATGAGGGGATTCAGGTGGAGGTTTCCCTTCCGCTGCCGAAACAGCTTCCCATACCGGAGTCGGATGTGTGCGTCCTCCTTGGGAATCTGCTGGAAAATGCCCTCTCTGCCTGCCGCAGACTGGAGCCCTCTCAGAACCGCTATATCCGGGTCCATGGACTTTTTACGCCGCCCTATGCCCTGTCCTTTACCGTGGATAACAGTTTTTACCCCCAGTCACAGATCCCCCGATCCTCTGATGTTCAGGATTATGACCATCCGGGGCTTGGCCTTGGGCTTTCATCTGTCCGCGCCACAGCCGCCCGGTTTGGCGGAACCGCCAGGTTTGAGAGGATGGATACGGAATTTCGGGCTTCGGTGCTGCTGTTTGGAAAAGGGGAGATATAATGGGATTTTTATTGTAAAGGGCATTTTTTTCTGTATAATTAAAATGTGGCAGGAAGGAGAACATTATGGCATTAAGATTGATGAGTTATTTAGGCCGGGCAAAGGGCCAGTTACAGGTTGTGTATGACAATGAAGACTTTTTTGTAAAACATACCATAAAGATGATAGATGAACGTGTCAATGGATTGACCCGGTATACAGACGGCGCTGTTTATGAGGAATGAAACGTGTTTTCGGGACAGATTTGGACACAGTGTTCCGTAGTTTGACATGAGCAGCGGAGGGAAGACAGTTCTTAATGTATTTTATAACCCTGATATCTGTTTTAGTTAGTGTGAATGTGGGGAAAATGCCTGTGCTGATCTGAAAAACCTGACAGAAGGATGTATTACGCCGGGATATATTGTGGATTATGATGGGGACGATCAATGTGATGTGATTGTGGACAATAATCCGGAATGGGCATATAAAAGAGTAAGTCAAATATACACATAACAGATTAAAATGCCTGGACGCATATCAGCCCAGGCATTTTTTCAGTATCAATAAAAATGTACAGTTATCGTCTTCCCATCTGTCAAAGAAGCTCCGCTCCCCCCTACATATGAAACATAGTCCCAGTCTTCCCCTGAATCGCGTCCCTGGATTTTTCCAGCAGCGTAATCAGAGCGGTTCTCCCCTTCTTCGACCCGGCGAAATCCACGGCAGCCTGCACCTTAGGCAGCATAGACCCAGGCGCGAAATGCCCCTCTTTTATATACTGGTCAGCCTGCTCCAAAGACACATCCGAAAGCCATTTTTCATCCGGTTTTCCAAAATTCAGAGCCACCTGCTCCACAGCCGTAAGAATGATCAGGAAATCCGCGTCCAGTTCCTTTGCAAGGAGACAGCTGGCAAAGTCCTTGTCAATGACAGCACTGGCCCCCTTTAAATGGTTCCCCTGGCGGATTACCGGAATCCCGCCGCCGCCGCAGGCGATTACCAGGTCCCCGGATTCCACCATGGTCCGGATGGTGCCGATCTCAATGATCTCCACAGGTTTTGGGGAAGCCACCACACGGCGGTAGCCACGGCCCGAATCCTCCTTCATGATGTAGTGAAACTTCTCCTCCATCATCTTAGCCTGGTCAGGGGACACAAACTTTCCGATGGGTTTTGAGGGAGCGTCAAATGCCGGGTCATGTTCATCTACCCGCACCTGGGTGATCATAGTGGCTACCGGAATATTCTCAATCCCCCGGTTGAACATTTCCTCCCGCAGCGCATTCTGCAGATCATACCCTATGTAGGCCTGGCTCATGGCCACGCACACGGAAAGAGGCGTGTTGGGCTGGTCCGGGTCCTCATGGGTCAGGGCGATCATGGCATTGTTCACCATGCCAACCTGGGGGCCGTTTCCGTGGGCCACTACCACTTCGCATCCCTCTTCGATCAGATCCACAATAGCCTTAGCCGTAATCTTTACGGCCTTCATCTGTTCTGGAAGCGTATTGCCCAGGGCATTTCCTCCAAGGGCAATCACAATTCGTTTCTTCTTAGACATTTATGATTCCATTCCTTTCACTGGGCGTAAGCGCAGGCATTTGTCCGATCATTCCCCTGACGCAATATGGGACATGGGAAATGCCCGCGCTTCCATACGGATTATTTAAACACTCTTGGAGTCCCTTTTTCCTCTAACTTCTTCAGAACATCCGCCGGGTCGGCAAATTTGGCAAGGAAGATCATGGCGGCGATAATATAAGGCTTAAAGCTGGCTTCCTTGTACAGGGGGTCTCTGTAGCGGTCAAATACAGAAGCGTCCACTTCGCCCTCCTTGCAGCTGACGCCGGAGATATCCGCCGGGAGGCAGTGCATGTAAAGGGCCTTTCCGTTCTTTGTGGTGGCCATAAGTTCCTCTGTGCAGGCCCAGTCTTTGTGCTGGGCGTTCTGTGCCAGCAGCTCCTTCTCCAGAGCCTTGATGCCTTCCGTGTCGCCGTTTCCGTACAGCTCTGTCCTCTTCTCCATAGCCGCAAAAGGAGCCCAGCTCTTGGGATAAACGATGTCAGCATCCTTAAATGCCTCCGCCATACTGTTGGTCTTGGTAAAGGTGCCGCCGGATTTCTTCGCGTTGGCGGCAGCCACATCCTCAACCTCCGGGAACACCTCATATCCCTCCGGGTGAGCCAGCACCACATCCATGCCAAAGCGGGTCATCAGGCCAATGATTCCTTGGGGAACAGACAATGGCTTTCCGTAGGAAGGAGAGTAAGCCCAGGTCATAGCCAGCTTCTTGCCCTTTAAATTCTCAACGCCGCCAAACTCATGGATAATGTGAAGCATATCCGCCATAGCCTGGGTGGGATGGTCGATATCGCACTGTAAGTTAACCAGGGTAGGCTTCTGCTCCAGAATCCCGTCCTTGTTGCCCTGTGTCACGGCGTCAACCACCTCATGCATATACTTGTTGCCCTTGCCGATGTACATATCATCGCGGATACCGATCACGTCAGCCATAAAAGAGATCATGTTGGCTGTTTCCCGAACCGTCTCACCGTGAGCCACCTGAGATTTGCCCTCATCCAGATCCTGAACCTCCAGCCCCAGCAGATTGCAGGCAGAGGCAAAAGAAAACCGGGTGCGGGTAGAATTATCACGGAACAAAGAAATCCCCAGACCGCTCTCAAACACCTTGGTGGAAATGTTGTTCTCCCTCATAAACCGAAGGGCGTCGGCAACCGTAAACACTGCCTCCAGCTCCTCATCCGTCTTCTCCCAGGTAAGGAAAAAGTCGCCGTTGTACATCTCCTTAAAATTCAGTTTATTTAATTTGTCAATATAATCCTGTAAAGTCTTCATAGCATCCTCCTGATAAAGTTAATATTTTTGTTTTTTGGGCATAACCGTTCAGACAGGTCTGCGCGTTTACTGCGCTGACCATGCACTATTTCATTTCTATTCCGCAAAATATTCCCCCGGAAGGGCCGCGTACACCGCCGCGCAGGTAACCAGATCCTGTTTCCACGTCTTCTCATTGGGAGCATGAGCCTGGGCCTCAGCCCCGGGCCCGAAGCCGATACACGGAATCCCGTTTCTTCCCATGATGGAAACTCCGTTGGTAGAGAACGTCCATTTATCGGTCAGAGGACGGGCCTGCCTCATTTCCAGAGTCTCCGGGGCTCCGATTCTCTTATGGCCGTAAAGGCTGGTATAAGCGCTCTCCAGAGCCTTTGTCACCTTATGATCCTTAGGGATCGCCCAGGTGGGGAAATAGCACTCAATCTCATACACACAGCCTGTATAAGACGGACGGTCATAGTTATACATGGACACCTTTACATCGTCCCCGTACTTTTTCACGCTTGGAAGGGAGCGGATCTCCTCCAGACAGCTTTCCCAGGTCTCACCAAAGGTCATGCGGCGGTCCAGAGACACAGCGCAGGAGTCCGCAACCGCGCAGCGGCTTGGGGAGGTGTAGAAGATCTGGGAGGTAGTGATCGTACCTCTTCCAAGGAACCGGGCCTCTTCCCAGTCCTTGTTGTACTTGGGGTCAAGCATTTTCACAAGGCCCTTGATCTCTGTCTTGTCGTCCGCGTCATTCTCATTGAGGGCACGGATATCTTGAAGGATGTCAGCCATCTTGTAGATGGCGTTGTCTCCTCTCTCCGGAGCGGAGCCATGGCAGGAAACGCCTCTCACGTCCACCCGGATCTCCATACGCCCTCTCTGTCCCCGGTAGATGCCGCCGTCCGTAGGCTCTGTGGAGACCACAAACTCCGGGCGGACCTTATCCTCATGGATAATGTACTGCCAGCAGAGACCGTCACAGTCCTCCTCCTGAACGCTTCCCACCACCATAACCTTGCAGCCTTTTGGAATCAGGTTCATGTCTTTCATGATCTTCGCGCCGTACACAGAGGAGACAATGCCGCCGCACTGGTCGGAAACACCCCGGCCGCCGATCTCCGTCTCATTCTCATAGCCCTCATAAGGGTCAAAATCCCAGTTCTCAATATTTCCGATGCCCACCGTGTCAATGTGGGCGTCATAGGCAATAATCCTGTCCCCGGTTCCCATGTATCCGATCACATTACCCTGGGGGTCGATCTGAACCTCATCAAACCCCACCTTTCTCATCTCAGCCGCAATGGTCTCAATGTGAGCCTTCTCATCACAGCTCTCCCCGGGATTCTTCACGATGGCTCTCAAAAACGCGTTCATATCGCTGCTGTAGTTCTGGGCGGCTTCCTTGATCTTTTCAAAATCTGCCATGATATGCATCTCCTTCATTCCTATATTTTTATAATCGTTTCATACCTGCATGGGTCCGGCAGGGGGATCTGCCGCTGCAGGGAACGGTTTGCCGGGCCCGTCCGGCATCCCGGAATGGATGCCCCTGTCCGGCGGGTTTTACTTGTTGCCGTACTTGTCAGTTCGCCAGTCTGTCAGCCCGTCAGTCAGTCTCTCAGTCTGTCAGATCCGCAAATGGCTTCTTCCCGGTTCCGCACAGTCCTTCCCATGTGATCTCACGGTAGCGGTCCGGGTCTGTGTCGCCCTCAGACGACACCAGAAGAACCTCCGAATTGCCGTCCAGCTTCAAGGCGTTTTTCAGGTCCTTATATTGGGGATCAGTCATCAGCGCGTGAACCAGGCCCAGGGTTACGGATCCGGACTCACCGGAGATCACCCGCTCATCCTTTCCAATGGGAGCGCCGTAGATGCGGGCGCCGTTGGCGCTTACCCAGTCAGGGCAGGAAACAAAGGCGTCCGCGTGGTTTCTCAAAATATCCCAGGAAACCGTATTCGGCTCCCCGCAGGCAAGGCCGGCCATAATGGTCAGCATATCGCCTGTCACATTGACCCGGCTGCCGTCAGCCTGCACGGCGGACTGGTAGAGACAGTCAGCGGCTCCCGCTTCCACAACCACCATCATAGGCGGATTATCCTTAAAACGGTTGGCAAAATAACCGATCACAGCGCCTGCAAGAGAACCGACGCCGGCCTGTATGAAAATGTGGGTGGGGCGGCTGCCGTCTGTGGAAAGCTGCTGGTCAGCCTCCATGGCAAGAGTCCCGTACCCCTGCATGATCCAGGTGGGAATCTCCTCATACCCTTCCCAGGCCGTATCCTGTACCATAATGCCCCGGGGCGTCTCAGAAGCTTCCTTGGCAGCCATGCGCACGCAGTCGTCATAGTTGAGATTCTCAATAGTAACCGTGGCATTCTCTTTGGCAATGTTCTCAAGGCGGGTCTGGGTGGTTCCCTTTGGCATCCTGACCACGCATTTCTGCCCCAGCCTGTTGGCAGCCCACGCAACGCCCCGGCCATGGTTGCCGTCAGTGGCAGTGAAAAAGGTCGCCTGGCCAAATTCGTCCCGAAGCTCCTTAGAGGTGAGAACGCTGTATGGCACCTGGCTCACGTCCCTGCCAAGCTCCTGGGCTATATGCCTTGCGATGGCGTAGGAGCCGCCCAACACCTTAAACGCGTTGAGGCCAAAGCGGTAAGATTCATCCTTAACATAGAGACGTTTCAGCCCCAGGTATTCTGCCAGGCTTGACAGGCGGGTAAGAGGCGTCACCGAATACTGGGGAAAGCTTTTGTGAAAATCGCTGGCTTTCTTCATTTCCTTAAGAGACATGTTGGGCAGCTGCCTGTCGTCGCTCTTAGGAATGTTGTTGAGGGTCCATTTAATAGAAGACCCTTGTGAGTTGCACATGATGGATTCTCCTTTCAGGTTCTGCATGTGTTTGCGGTTCTGATTTCTGTTTCGTTGTCTCCCTAAGGTCATTATAGCAGGAAATTGAAAAAATGCAATAATAATTTATCGTTATAATAAAAAATTATTAAAAATACTTGGGTTAAGCCAAAAGATATGATAAATGAGGTCAATGGGAACTGTATTTGTGGAAATTGCATGAGGTGTGCAAAAACACACCGAAAATGGTACAGTCATAATGCATGAAGAAAATTTCCCTATTGGTATGTACCTGTCTCCCTTATTGAATACCAATAATCTTAAGAAGAGGATTCACATTTGCCAACAATGACGATCTGAAGGCGGCCCTAAAGGGGGCTGCCAGGGTAGGGAGAACCCAAAAATGAATAAGGGAGCAAAGGAGACTACATCGGCGCTGCTTTTTGATCTACACGGAAAACCGTCGCCGGGCCAGGTGTTTCCCCTGGCTTTGCAGCATGTGGTGGCTATGATCGTAGGGTGTGTGCCCCCGCCGCTGATCACAGGCACGGTGGTATTTGCCATCGGACTGTCCCTGTATCCTACGGCTATCAACTATATGGCGGGAGGCGTGGGGAGTCCTCAGTACGGCTCCTGACAGAACTGGCTGGTGGCTGTGATCACCTTGGTCATTGTCACCGGGCTGAATCATTACGGAACAGGAATTTGGAAACTGTTTTCTATATTAATAGGAATTATTGCCGGGTATGGTGTATGGCTGTGTTTTGGTATGGTTGATTTTTCCGCTGTTTCAGGGGCTTCGCTGTTTCAGCTTCCCCGGCTGCTGCATTTTGGTACTATATTTGAGCCCTCCGCCTGTGTTGCCATTGGAATCCTGTTTGCCATCAATTCCATACAGGCCATCGGCGATTTTACGGCTATCACCACAGGAGGCATGGACCGGATGCCTACAGATGAGGAGCTGAACGGCGGTATTGTGGCTTACAGATTCTGCAATATTATCAGTGCCCTGTTCGGAGGGCTTCCCACGGCCATGTTCAGTCAGAATGTGGGAATCGTGTCCTCCACCAAGGTGGTGGCAAAGAGGGTGTTCGCCTCCATTGCCATGACAGGCGTGAAACTGATCATGGCAGCGCCCATGGATTACAGAAATACCACCATTGTAGGTCTTTTTATCGCCTTTAGAATGGGAATCACCCAGGACAGCGGGGCCCTGGCAAATTTCCCTGCGTGGGTCACTACAATTTTCGGGAAATCGCCGGTGGTGCCGGCGGCCATCACGGCCATTACCTTGAATCTGGCGCTTCCGGGACGGAAGAGGGAGCTTGGTGTTTTGAAGGAGGGCGCGGCGGCAGATGCGATTGTGGTGGAGTATATTGCCAGAATCTTACGCTACATTTACTGGCTCCTCTACTGGCCTCTTACTATGCAGGGAGCCGGTTTTTTGAGTTGAAAACCGTGCAGATCATGGACGGAGCCGAACTTGCCGTCTGCGTTAATAAGCCCTGTACCAAGGCGGCAAAAAGATGCAAAGACGTGGAACACGTATACCTTGTATACCGCCGGACAAAACGGTATATGCCGGCAGACGAACGCGAACTGCAGCTTGACATAGAAGACGGAGTGGAATTTAGAGAGCTTCTGGCTCCTGTTAAGATGGAAAACGGAACCCTTCTGTGCAATAAAATGGCCCTGAGCCAGACGGACGCTTCCGGCCGGGCAGGGGTGGAGCCCACAGGGGAAACGGAGCTTGTACCTGCGGACACCGTGATCGCGGCAGTAGGTGAAAAAATTCCAACCGATTACTACGAAGCCAACGGGATTCATGTAGACGAAAACGGCCACCCACTGGTAAGCAGCACACTGGAAACCGTGTGCAGGGAGTATGGATATTTGTTGGAGGTTTATTGATGGGAAGATTGCTATTTCGCAGAGGAAGGGTGATTTTTGGAAAAAGTTCTGAGGAAATGGACGTGCTGGTAGAGGGAGAGAAAATCACTGCGGTGGGAAAAAATCTGGAGGCAGATGGAGCCGCAGTGGTAGATATCTCCGGCAAATACCTGTTTCCAGGGTTTATAGACAGCCACACCCATATGGGCCTGGATGTGTCGGATACGGTGACCATTGACGGGTTTGACAGCGGGACCAGAGAGGAGTTTTCCGGGAGGAACCACGTTTATTGTGGATTTTGCCACCCAGAACCGGGGGAGAGTTTGTAATACGCTCTCAGCCATTGGCATGGCAAGGCGGACGGGAAGGCCAGCTGCGATTATGCCTTTCACCTGGATCTGTTAGATTAGAATGAGGAGGTAAGCCGGGAACTGGAAGAGGTGGTATCCGGCGGGATTTGTTCCTTTAAGCTGTATACCACCTACAACGGCATGGTGGTGGATGACAAGACCATTTATGAGATATTTGCCAGGTTAAAAGAACTGGGAGGGATTGCGGGGATTCACTGTGAAAACAGGGGAATCATAGACGCCCGGCTGAGAGACGTTGTGAAGAGAAGGGGAGACCGGAGAAATGTCTCCGATTATCCGTGGACCCTGTCAGCGAAAAGCCAGCAGTCCCGGTCCGATTACTGCCCCCTGGAGGGGATCTGGCTCACAGGAAGAGCAGAGCAGGTATACCTGCGGGGGACGCTGGCAGCCCATAACGATGAGATATTGAGAGCGTATGGCAGGAGATATGTGACAGCGAAAAGAGTTTGAAAAAAGTCCGCCTAACTTTCCAGTTCCCCTAAATACCGATACACCGTTGCCGGGGAGCAGGACAGTCGCTTGGCCACAAAAGAGATGCCGCCCTTTAATTTGAACACTCCCCGCTCCTGGAGCTTCTGGACGATCTCCCGTTTCTCCTGCTGATTCAGACGCTCCATAGGGGTGGACAGGGACGCGGTCACAGCCTCAAAGGATTTCTCCATCAAAGTGGAGATGTCCATGGAAAAGTCGTCTGTCAGAGAGTCCGGCTGAGAACCGGCGGCCTGGCCATTTGCCGGGGCAGGGGAGAGAATGGCAGGATTCGCTTTCAGAAAATCATCAGGATGAACCACGGAAAACATTTTTTTGCAGAAATCCCTGTAACGGCTGTCATCAAAATTGATGCCCAGAAGTCCGATGGGGCTGCCGTCGTCATCTTTGATGAACATGGTGGACGCCCGAAGGATGCGGCCGTCCTCTGTAGATACCTGATAATTGTACAGGAAATCATTGGTCTTGTAAGAATTGGCGGCCAGCATCTGCAGGGCGGCGTTGGTGGTGGGGCTTCCCACAGTCCGATCGCTGATATGGCTGTTGGCGATGGCAATAACCTTGCTGGGTTCTGACGTTATATCGTGAAGAACGATCTCATAATCAGGCCCCAGGGCTTTCCCCAGGAAGTTTACGAGAAGCGCGTACTGATGAAGTCTGGATGAAATCATAATTTTTCCTTTCTGTGTATTGGCAGCGCTGCCAAGTTAATCAAATCCGGCGGCAGCCTTAACCAAACTATACTGGCGTATGATAGACACACTTCATTATCCCACGGGACAGTCCAAAATTCAAGAATAAAATAAAAATTTATTACAATAAGAAATTTTTAATAAATAAAAAGACAAGGAGGAGCATCACATGTTCGAACTAAACATAAATGGCAAAATCGTATATTCAGAGACAGACTAACCCCTTCTGTCCTTTCTCAGGGACGATCTGAAGATTACATCGGCAAAAGACGGATGCAGCGGAGGCACATGCGGAACGTGTATTGTCCTGGTTGACGGAAAAGCCGTCAAAGGTGTATTGTGGCAGAGGAAGAAAGCAGAAAGACCAGCAAAGAAGGTGTGTACGCCGGAGGAGATGCGGTGACCGGGGCCGCCACGGTAATCCTTGCCATGGAAGCAGGCCGGGCGGGAGCCAGGGGGATTCATGAGTATTTGACGAAGATTTTATAGTGGGATTGGATTTATGCAGAAAAATGTTGATTGCATCTGTGATCGTAATTCCAAAACTGGAAAATATCTTTTCTGCACTTAATTTTATCTCCGGATCAATGCGGATATTGATGTTTGCGCTCTTAGCCATATTGTTCATCGCATTTAAAGCCAAATTTTTATGGCTTATTATGCAGCGGATTCCACACCCCATTCAAATAACAGACCAAAAAAATCCCAAACAAAAACAGATTATGAGCAATCATACATCCCCAGGCTGACACCAATCCCAGCCCCAGCATCTGAGTACAAACAAAAGTCCCAGCGATCCGAATCCCCCACATCCCAATAATATTAAACACAAACGGTTCTTTCGTCTTGCCAACCCCCAGCATCATGCCCTCAATAATGATGGAAAACCCATAAAACGGCTCCGAGACAGCCACCATCCGCAGCACGGTGCTCCCCAGCAGGATCACATCCTCACTGGACGAAAAAATCCTCATAAGTCCGGGGGCCAGCAAAAACAGCGCCCCGCCGGAAACAATCATCAGCCCGATTTCAATAGGAATAAACATAGCCGCCAGTTCCTTCATCCGGTTCTCATCATGAGCCCCATAAGCATTACCCGCCAAAGTGGCCGCCGCGGTCTGCATCCCATACCCAGGAATATAGAAAGCCGACTCCACCGTATTGGCGATGGTGTGGGCTGCCGTAGAAAGCTCACCCAGAGAATTGATCATGGAGGCAAAAGCCACATACCCCAGAGACGTCCCGAACCGCTGCAGCATATTGGGGAACGCAACCTGCAGACAGGGCCCAAGGATTCTGGCATCCGGCCGAAAACTTTGCCCCTTAGGCGAAATCCTGGGATGCCTCCAGACCACAGCCGTAATACAGATACCGCCCACCGTAAATGCCACGGCGCTGGCCACAGCCGCCCCGATCACCCCCATCCCCGCTCCGGGCATGGTAAAAGAAACACCCAGCATACGCACAGGCCTGGCAGGATAAATAAGAAGAAAATTCAGAACCACATTGATCAGGTTCACAACCACCCCGATTTTCATAGGAGTCTTTGTATCCCCCGCAGCCCGCAGCACTGTGCCGAAAATAATGCTGGCTGTCCTTGGAAGCATGGGCAGATACAAAATAAAGAAATACCAGGCTGCCAATGCCTGAATACTCTGCTCCACCTGCATCCACACAGGCACATACCCGCTCAAGCCCAGAGTCAGGGCCGTAAAAATCACCCCGGTAACCGCCGTCACAAGAACAGACTGGGACACAGACCGCTTTGCTGACTCCTCATCCCCCGCCCCGCAGGACCTGGCGATAAAAGACAGAAACCCCACGCTGAGAGCCGAGATAGTGCTGCCGATAAGCCAGTTTACCGTGCTGGTGGCTCCTACAGCCGCCGTTGCCCGGGTTCCCAGAGAACCCACCATGGCAGTGTCAATATATTGTACCGCAGTCTGCATCAGCTGTTCCAGCATGGTAGGCCACGCCAGAGCCATGATAACAGATATCATTTCCATATTTAATTTACGCGAATGATTTTTCATTTTTTCCATCCTGTACACTACTCCAAAAGTTCGATTAATTTCCGTATGACCGGCCAGGCCATACATTATCCTGGTTATATTATACTGAATGCTGACAGGTCTTTCAACTTTAAAGCAAAAAATCTTTCCAGTGCTCCAATACTTTAGAGTAAATATTGCTTTAATGTGTAAAAGTTTTCTGTTGAAAGTTCGATATGTCTATGCTATAATGAGAACCGTTTTTAAGATTACTTTAGAATAACTATCAGGGAAAATCTGGGAGGATAAACCATGAACGAAAAGAACAAGCTGCTCACCGGAAGCATAGGCAAAACCTTGATCTTTTTTGCCCTTCCCTATCTGCTGTCAAGCTTTATGCAGACCTTTTACGGAATGGCCGACCTATTTATCACCGGATTGTATAACGGTTCCGCTACCATCACCGCCGTGTCCATCGGAAGCCAGGTCATGCACATGTTCACGGTTATCCTGCTGGGATTTGCCATGGGGACCACGGTGCGCATCGGCCATGCGGTAGGAGCCGGGGACGGGAAAGCGGCAGCCAGGACCATGGGGACCACCGCCGTATTTTTCATTGGATTTGCCTGTGTCCTGACCGTGACGTTGTTTTTGCTGGCAGGAAATATTGCCCGCGTTATGCTGACTCCCCCGGAGGCGGAGTCTCAGACTGTCGCCTACCTGCGCATCTGCTTTTTGGGAATCCCCTTTATCACTGCCTACAACGTGATCAGCAGCCTGTTTCGGGGGGCCGGAGACTCCCGCAGCCCCATGTACTTTGTGGCGGTAGCCTGCGTGGTCAATATTGTCCTTGACTTCGCCTTTATCGGCCTTCTTGGCATGGGAGCCGCAGGAGCCGCCCTGGGTACTGTCTGCGGCCAGGCAGTCAGCGTCCTGACAGCTCTTTCAATGCTCCGGAAAAAAGACTTCGGCTTTGCCATGAACCGCCAGACCATGAAGCCCAGCCGTCAGCTGCTGTCCGATATCCTGAAAGTGGGGGCTCCCATTGCCCTCCAGGACGGCCTGATCCAGGTGGCCTTTGTGGTCATCACCATAATCGCCAACAGCCGGGGCCTTATTGCGGCGGCCAGCGTGGGGATCGTGGAAAAGCTTATCGGATTTATGTTCCTTGTGCCATCCTCCTTTCTGTCCGCCATCTCCGCAGTCACTGCCCAGAATATGGGCGCCGGAAAACCGGAGCGGGCCAGAAAATCCCTGTACTACGGCCTGATGATAACTGTTGGCTGGGGAATCTTATGCTGCCTGTACAATCAGGTCCTGCCCCACACGCTGATCGGACTATTTACCAAAGAAGAAGCCGTGCTGGCGGCAGGCTGCGCCTATATGCGCTCTTACTCCTTTGACTGTATTTTTGCGGCAGTGCATTTCTGCTTCAGCGGTTACTTTTGCGGGGACCAGAAGTCATTAATCTCCTTTATCCATAACATCATATCCATTCTGCTGATTCGAATCCCAGGCTCCTACATGGCCAGCAGGATGTTTCCTGAAAACCTGTACCCTATGGGCTGGGCAGCGCCCTTAGGGTCCCTGCTTTCAGCGGTAATCTGCGTTGGGTTTTATGTGTATTTCAGAAATAGAGAAAAATCGGCATAAAATGTACTCTCGGAATCTCTCCTGCACCTGCCTTTGTGGCTGATTTTCTGTCATATGCACATCTGACAAAAAATCATCTCACAAAATCAGGCACAGAGAGACTCCGAGAGTACATTAAAAAGAAAAGGGGGGCTGCCATGCAAATGGAACAGCCCCCAATTCACAATTTTAAACAAGCTCCCTCTCAATAAAAAGCCCCAGGGAGGCATTTTCATTATAGACGCCGTCCTTCACAAGATACTCTCCCCGACGGATCGTCGTGACAGGATAACCCGTGACCTCAAAATCCTCATACAGGGCATATTCCAGCTGCTCAGGATAATGAAGAGATTCCCTGTTTAAAGTAACCCGTTTCATTCTATCCACAATAACAATATCTGCGTCATATCCCTCTTTAAGGAATCCCTTGCGATTTCCGCATCCGAAATAGATTGCAGGATTCTCGCAGGCAACACGGACTAAATCCTGAATTCCGATTTTCCCCTCATTAACTGCCCTCATAAGAACCCCAAACCGTTCTTCCAGGCCGGAGACGCCGCTGATAGGCTTGCGGAAATCCGGTTTATTGTCCGTCAAAGGAGCTTCCTTCATGGCGCGGGGAAATGTGCAGTTGTCAGAGCTTACGATCTTGATATCATCATTTTTAACAGCCTGCCACAAAGCTTCCTGATCATCCTTTGTGCGCAGAGGAGGACTCATCAGATAAAGGATTCCGTCTTTCCCTTCATTTTTTTCTTTGGTAAAAGCCAGATAATGACAGCAGGTTTCCGCAATAACGTCAACCCCCTTTTTCCGCGCCTCTTTTACTGCCTCAATGGCTTCTCTTGTAGAGAGGTGGAAAAAGTATACGGGAGCCTTGAGAAGCTGTGCATAGTAAAGCACTCGGCGGACAGCTTCCGCCTCGCATAGATTTCCTTTGTATTCTGCAAAATAGCTCCAATCCAGCTTGCCTTCCTTCTCAAAAAGTTCTTCATTATACTCTGCAATGGCATTGCTTTCTGCATGGAATCCACACCGCCCCCCTGCATCCCTGACCGCAGCCATGACCTTAAGCATAGAAACATCATCAATCATAACATTGGCTTTCCGGTACGTCATAAAAAGCTTAAATGTAGGGATCTTTCCGTTTTTAACAATATCCGGTATTTCTTCCAGCCTGGCTTTAACCTGGGAATTAACCCGTTCATTTGCCTCCTTAACTGCGGCCATAGTTCTTTCGTTTTTATCTTTTGCAAAGGCAGCCTCCGCAGCCATGGCGCCGGCAATATCCTGGGCATCCGCAAGATTTACCACTTTGCAGTGGAGAGAATAATCAAGTTTGGAGATCTGCATCTCCTCCCTCCGTGTTTTTACAGCGGCTTTCAGGGAATCCCCCGGAAGAGTAGAAGAAAAATCCATAAAGGTAGTAACCCCGCCATAGGCTGCACATACACTGGCGCTGTCAAAATCCAGAATGTCAACAATCCCTCCCAAAGGAGCTTTTATATGCATATGAGGTTCTATAAGTCCGGGAAGCACGTAATTTCCTTTTGCATCATAAATTTCTTCGGCATTTTTTTCCTCATCCAGAAAATCTCCGGGCTCTCCGATGGCTTTAATCTTTCCATTTTCAATATAAATATCCTTTTGGCAGACTTTGCTGGAAGATACCAGGGCGCCGTTTTTAATAATCATTTTTGACATATTCATTTCCTTTCTTTCCGCCATTCTACAGTGCGGTTCAGGCATAAAGGCCGCTGCGGGAAATAGAGAAACCGCCTCTTAAAATCCCTTTTAGCTGTTCCAGGCCGGCTTTAATCGGGTCAATAACCGGAATATCCGATAATTCAGAAAGTTTGTCCTGAACCATGGTCATGCCGGCACATCCAAGTAAAAGCACATCAGCTCCATTGCTGACAGCTTTTTTCGAGGCTTCCCTAATATAAGTACACAGCCTTTTTTCATCCTGCATAAAATCCTCAATCGGAACGCCAAACGTCTCGACAGAAGCAAGACGGGCCATAAGTCCATATGTCATGACCATGGATTCCATCATAGGTTTAGCTTTATTGGAAGAAGCCAGAATAGAAAATTTGTAGCCGGTTAAAAGCGCAGTAGAAATACCCGCTTCCGCAATACCGATAAGAGGGACAGGACACACCTCTTTAACCCCATATAAACAGGGATCGCCCATACAGGCCAATAACACTCCGTCATATGGAAATGCTCCCTGGGCCGTCATACTTTTCAGGAAAGCGATCACTTCCCTGCCAGCCTCTGTATAATCAGCAAAGCTTTCCAAAACATCAGGGCTGTTTGGGGTCTTAGTCACATCAATTGAAAAATCCTTATCAATCCCATAAGATACGGTGTTTCTGATATCCTGGGTCATTTTATCAGAGCTGTTTGGGTTAACAATCAATAATCGTTTCATTTCTCTCCTTAAAGGTTCTCTAATGGCTGTCAGGGTCATAAGCAGCGCCCCAGGTTTTCGGCACATGGGAACTCTTAACCATGCCGGTGAGGGCGACAACAGTAATCAGATAAGGAAGCATCTGTAAAAACTGATACGGGATCACAGAGCCCATTCCCTGGAGACGGAGCTGCGCCGCATCCGCCGCACCAAAGATAATGCAGGCAATGGCAGTTCTAAGGGGGTCCCATCCTCCGACCACAACAGCAGCCATTACAATAAATCCTCTTCCTCCGGTCATTCCGCCGGATGCAAAATAGCCTACCTCTCCCAGAGTCAGCACGCATCCTCCTAAAGCAGCGAAGATACCGCTGCAGATAACCGCCTGATACTTAATCTTTATAACAGAAAGCCCGGCTGTAGCAACTGCCTGAGGATGATCCCCAACAGCCCGTACATTCAGCCCCCATTTCGTCTTATACAGCACAACCGCAGCTATAAAAGGCAGGATAAAGGCGATCCAGGTACTAATGGGCTGGCAAAAGAAAATTTCACCCAAGATTGGTATCCTCTGCATTGCCTGAGGAAAAATAATGGGGAATGTGCCTACACGGGTGCTGCGGGTTTCCGACATCATGGCAAACAGCAGGTTGGTTGCCCCTGTGGCAAGCATATTTACCATGAGTCCTGTAACAACCTGGTTTGTGCGGCGGGATACGGTCAGATAAGCCACGGCAAGGCCCATAACGGCTCCAAGGACTATGGTTGCCAGCACTGCCACGAGGATGCTTTCGGAATAGAACGAAGCGGCAATGCCGCACAATGCTCCGCACAGCATGATGCCCTCAATTCCCATATTGATAATTCCCGAACGCTCAGAAAATATTTCGCCGACAGCTACTAAAAGCAGGGGAGCAGACCAGCGCAGAGTCGCTTGCAGCCAGCTAATGATAATATCATACGACATAATTATTCCTCCTTCTGTTTAACGACAGCCACGGCGTCAGCTTTATTTGATTTTTTCTTAACCCGATGATTGTCTGTCAATCCGACGCCAATGACAAACAGCACGCATAAAGCCATGATAATGCTGGTCATGGATGAACTGACGCCGGTTTCAATGGACATGGTGGCGCCGCCTACTTTCAGTATCGCAAAGAAGAAACCGGCAAAAATAACGCCCACAGGATTTCCTCCGGCCAGAAGAGCTACAGCGATACATTCATAGCCGACCCCGGTAACAAAATCGCTGTAGACCCGGTGCCTTAAGCCGATAACCTCAATGGCTCCGCCCAGGCCGCCAAGCATTGCGCCCAGCACCATAACAAGGATAATCTGCTTTTTAATATCCACTCCGCTGTAGCGCGCGGCATTGGGGTTTCCTCCAAGCATGCGGGTACGGAAACCAAAAGGAGTATACTTCAAAAGAAAGAAAAATATCAGGCAGACAATAATCCCCACAAAAACTCCTGGATGCAGGCTTGTGCCTCTTAACAAAATCGGCAGCTGCGCGCTGTCCTGAAATATTTTAGACATAGGGAAAAACGCACCTGATTCCGCAAAAAATCCGGCATCTGATACCAGCCAGTTGGTCAGGTAGATTGCAACATAGTTCAGCATAATGGTGCAGGTAACTTCATTGACACCCCTGTGGGCTCTTAAGTATCCGGGAATCAGTCCCCAGGCAGCTGCAAAAGCCATCCCCGCAATGACAGCGAGGAGAATATGAAGGGCAGAAGGAAGCCCCCAGTCCTGGATCGCCACGAGCCCTGAACCAATAGCCCCCAGGTACATGTACCCTTCAATACCCGTATTCCAGATGCCTGCTTTATTGCCGATGGCAACCCCCATGCCGCCTAAAAGCAAAGGAGATACTCGTACAAGCACATTACAAAAAGCGTAGATATCTCCAAATGCGCCTTTGATCATAGCCCCGTAAGCCACGAGAGGATTGGCATTGGACAATGCAATAAGAATGCCGCTGGTCAAAAGTCCCAGGGCGATGCCGATGAGGGTCCGGGACCCGGATAAGATAATGTCTCCCAAAAACGGGATCGTAGTAATGTTTGCCTTTTTTTCTGTTTTCATGTTTTTTCCTCCAGTGCCTGTCCTAACATCAGCTGGCCAATGGTAAAGGCATCCGCTGTATCTCCATCTACTTCGCCCATGATTTCCCCCCGGAATAATACAATGATGCGGTCGCTTAAAGCCAGAATCTCCTGCAATTCCGCAGAGACAAACAGGACGGCAGCCCCGCGCTCGCGCTCCTTCATTAACACGTCATGAACCCCTGAAACAGCCCCCATATCCAGGCCGCGGGTGGGATGGCATGCGATATCCAGAATCGGTTCCGAGTCCAGTTCTCTGGCAATAATGACTTTCTGCTGGTTGCCTCCGGAGAGCGTGCTTACTTTAACCGTGTCCGTAGGGGTCTTGATACCGTATTTTTTAATCATGTCCTGGGCATGTTTTTTGATATTCTGAAGATTAAGCAGCCTTTTTTCCGCATAAGGCTCCTTATCGTACTCTTTGATAATCAGATTTTCCGCAACACTGAAATCCATCACAAGCCCGGTTTTCTGGCGATCCTCAGGAATAAACCCGATAAACTTCGGGTCCGCCACAACATCTGTAATCAGGGTGTCATTGACAGAAATCGTTCCGCTTACCGGTTTTTTAAGGCCGGAAATACATTCTGCCAGTTCCTTCTGCCCATTGCCGTCCACTCCGGCAACCCCAACAATCTCGCCGGCATGGACCGTCAGATTAAAGTTTTTTAAAGCCTGAATGCCTCGCTCGTCAAGAGCATTTACATCTTTCATAACCAGTACCGGCTTTTTCTGCTGCAAAGCCTGGCGGGGACGGCGGTCGATAGAAACGGGACGCCCCACCATCATGTGGGCAAGTTTTGCCTGAGTGGCCTCCGGGGTAGGGATGGTTCCCACCAGCTTGCCGTCACGGATTATGGTAACCCTGTCCGTAATCTCCACCACTTCCCTCAGTTTGTGGCTGATAAAAATAATAGAGCGGCCTTCACTTGTAAGGCGCCGGATCGCGCGGCACAGCTGGTCGCTCTCAGAAGGGGTCAGAACAGCAGTAGGTTCATCCAGTACCAAAACCTGAGCATTTCTGTACAGAGCTTTCAGGATTTCCACCCACTGCTGCTGGCCCACAGGCAGCTTCCACACTTCAGCGTCCGGGTCTACATACAATTCATACTCTTGGCACAGTTCCAAGAGCCGCCTGCGTATAGGCTCCAGGTCAAGAAATACTTTATTTGAAGGAATGCCAAGGACAATGTTCTCTAAAACCGTAAGGGTTTCCACCAGCTTAAAGTGCTGGTGGACCATGCCGATACCAAGCTCAATAGCCTTTGATGGAGAAGTAATTTCTACTTCTTTTTCATTTATGAGGATTTTTCCGCTGTCTGGCTGATGCATTCCATATAAGACATTCATCAGTGTTGTCTTACCTGCGCCGTTTTCCCCCAACAGTCCCAGAACTTCCCCTTTTTTACAATCAAGACTGATACGGTCATTTGCCAGAACGCCGGGAAAACGCTTTGTAATATCAGTCATCTGTAAAGCAAATTTAGGTTCTTGCATATGAGTTCGCCTCCTTTTTTAAATAGGCAGCATCCTTTGAGGATGCTGCCTACAGTATAAGATGTCAAGGATCAATATCGACTTTTCCGGCTTTTAAGTCTTCTACAGCAGCATCCACAGCTGCTTTGCCTTCGTCAGAGAGCAAATCCGTGGTCACGGGAAGGATGCCGTTGTCAGCAATGCCCAGTACGTGGGTGCCTCCGTCTGCAAGAGAGCCGGTACACTCCTGGTATCCCAGTTCTTCCCAGTTAAATACAACGCTTCCAACGGTTACATCAGGCGCAATATCAGACGAGTCCACAACGGCAGAAACCACATACACATCGCTGGAATCCTGCGCTGCCGCAAGAACGCCTACATAAGCTGCATCCAAATTAAAGAACAATACATCATAACCGCTGGCAATCAATGCAAGAGATGCCTCTCTGGCCTTAGTAACATCGGACCAGGAACCGGTGGTTATAGCCGTTGACTCAATACTTGGGTCAACATATTCAACACCTTTGTAGAAACTCGCCTCCATCTGACGATGGGGGTCATACCACTCACCTGTGACAAAGGCCACCTTTTTATTTTTCGTGGCCGATGCGGCCATAATGCCGGCTAAATAACCTGCATGGCTGTAACTGACTGTGGAAGCCGTCAGATTGGGAACGCCGCCGGTGTCTGTCGCCACGCTGAAAATGAAATTTTTATCAGGAAATTCTTTAGCTACCGTCTGCAGGGCTTCGCCAAACTGTCCGCCTTGTCCAATAATCGTCTCGTATCCCTGCTGTGCAAACTGGCGGAGCACTTCAATCTGTTCATCCTGCGCAACTTCCTCTCTGTAGGCTGTCTTGATGCCAAGTTCTTTGCTGGCCCTTACCATGCCTTCATATGTGTATTGATTAAATGCCTCATCTGTGATTAGGCCGGGCATGACCATGGCTACGCTGCCTTTCCACTCAGGATTATCGGTTTTACTGTTATTACCGTTTCCACAGGCGGCCAGTGTAGTAAGAACTATGGATGATGCTAATAGCAGCGCTAACTTTTTTTTCATATGTTTTTCCTCCTGACTGTTTTTAATCTTAAACTTAGTTTTTCACTAAAATTCCACATAATAACAAATGTACAGGCAAAATTCGGTTCCATTTTTTACCTGGCCGCCGCCTTTTGGAAATCTTAAGTGGTATCCATCTGGTTTCTTGTGGGAGACATGGGTAGCGGCCAGATACAGGTCCGTAAAGGTTCGCCTGAAAAAACTTGGGATTCCCTTCTTCTCCAGCTTATTACAGAACAACAGCGGAATCGGTTTCAATTGGGAATCAATTGAGACTGGCACATGGATGCGATCCTCCTTTTCGCATGCATAGGATTGGCTGTTTTATCATCTCTATAAGGAAATTATAATACATTAATTGTTGAAAGTCAACAAAAAAACAATAAAATATCATTATAATAAAATTTTTCTTATAATTTTATGGGGTAAAAAGTACAGAAAAAGAAGATATTTCCTATAAAAAATATAGAAAACCTATAAAAACGCCGCCTTTTGGGAAAAGCCCAAAGGGCGGCAGAAATAAAAAAGTGAAACTTGCCGAAATTTAATTTTCCAGCTCGCCTAAGTAGCGATACACGGTTGCAGGGGAGCAGGAAAGCCGTTTAGCCACAAAAGAGATTCCTCCTTTTAGCTTAAACATCCCCCGTTCTTGAAGCTTTTGGACGATATCCCGTTTTTCCTGCTGGTTTAAACGTTCCATTGGAGTGCTTAGAGAGGCGGTAACACTGTCAAAGGATTTTTCCATCAGGGTAGATATATCCATGGAGAAATCATCCGCAAGGGTATAGGACTGCAGGGAAATACCTTCCGGGGATGCAGGAATGGCCGGAAAGGGCATAAGGGGTGGTTTTAAAAATTGGTCAGGGTGGATGACAGAGAGCATTTTTGCACAAAGCTCCCGATAGCGGGCATCGTCAAAATTAATTCCCAAAAGTCCGATAGGATTTCCGTCATCATCCTTTATAAACATGGTAGAGGCCCTAAGGATCCGTCCGTCTTTTGCGGATATCTGATAATTATACAGGAAATCATTGGTTTTATAGGGATTGGCAGCCAATGTCTGTAATGCGGAATTGGTAGTGGGACTTCCTATGGCCCGACCGCTTATGTGACCGTTGGCAATGGCAATGATTCTGCTTGGCTCGGCAGTGATGTCATGAAGTACGATTTCATAGTCTGGGCCCAGCGCTTTTCCCAGGAAATTTACAAGGATGGTGTATTGGTGAAGGATAGGTGGGATCATGGGGATTCCTTTCTGTTTACTTTGCTCTAAAATCTGCTGTGGGGAGGCGACCTGCGTTCAGGGATGGTAAAAATGTGCCTGTCAGATTCTGACACCTATTGGCGGCATGGCCAGACCCGTAAGAGATTTATATATTTTATTATCGCATGGAGCGGCGAAAATTTCAAGAAGGGAATCTCATCATTACAACGTCTCCTTAAATTATTTTCTGTCACAGGAATTGCTTATCAGCAAAGTGTATGATGCCGGATGTCAACTATGAACAAAACAGCCGTGCTGAAATCAAGTCTATTTTCAGCACGGCTGTTATCATCAAAATTCCTCAATAGAAGGAACATCCTCATCAAACGTCTCCTGTCCCAGCTCATTAATCGTGGTCTTACCTGCCTTCCCATACTGATACAGCTGGTCCAGAAACTCAATAGCCGCCCGAATCTTCGTCCGCAGCAGATAACCGCCGGACTTGGTAGCCTCAGCCAGAGACTCCGGAGACACATTGGGAGTCCACCCATAGGCCCGCCCGTGAAAATCCTGAATCTTGCACAGGGCGCTGTTGATCTCTTCTTTGGTCAGAGGCATAAGCTGAGGCGCCTTAACCAGCATATCCAGAACCGTTCGGGCCGGTTCCTGGCTGATGGGGTAGATATTTTCCAGATTCTCATAATCATGTTTCCCCTCAATCACATCCTCCACATAGGAAGACGTAAGGGCAAACAGGGTAAACGTAGCCTCCGGGCACAGCTCCGGAAGAAGGAACCTGGCCATGTTGCGGTAGGCATTGATTCTGGCCTTTTTGCTGAGCCGGCCCATAAGCTCCGTCTCATCGATAAGGATGACCCATCCGTCGTATCCCATCTGGGTAAACAGATGACTCATAAACGAAAAATAATCCCCACAGTGACGGGTCTTGGTAAAATTCTCATTATACTTTACAACCTGTCCGAAAATCCGCTTGTAGATTTTCTTCAAAGATCCGTTGGCCACAAAATCCCCTTCCAGGTCCGCCAGAAGAAGGAACTTCTCATCCGAATCCTCCGTATTCAGATAAGAGCGGAACAGATAGTACAGCTTGTCCGTCTCCAGATACTTGGCCGCAAAAGGCAGCATCTCCCCGGCCAGAGGGCTGTTGGGAGAGATCTTGTCCAGCTCATGCATAAATCCTGGCTGCTGACGCCCTGGCAGATAAAGATTCTGCAGAGCCTTCTGGTACACCAGATGCAGCTTGTCCATAGGCGTCTCCTTGCTCAGGCAGAGATAAGAAACCACCATATTGCTGGAATGGGCCAGATTAAACACCGTATTCAGCAGATGGGTCTTTCCTTCCCCGTACTTCCCGCTGATGATCATTCCGCTTGACCTGCCCTTTTCCCGCACCATGTCCAGCCGCCCGGAGATATCCTTCATGATCTTAGGCCGGGCTTCGGAAAAATACTGTCCCACCGCCCTGGAGGGAACGCCGGAGCGCAAAGCCTCAATAATGTGCCTGGCTTCCATATCATACATCCCCACTCACCTCCTCCATAGCAATCTGGATCAGTCTGGGAATCCCCACAGCCCCGGTCCGGGCCTGGGCGGCGATCTCCCGAGCAGACTCTAAGTCCAGGGGAGCAGCCGTTATATTCTTTTTAACATGGGCAATACTCTCCGACATAGCCATAATCACATCCGGCGTATATTCCTGGGCCGCCAAAAGATCCAGATCCACCATGTCGGCAAAGCGGTTAAACCGCTCCCCAACGATCTCATTTTGTATCCGCATCCAAAGAGCCTGATACGCCTTCAGCCCCGCGTTTTCATGGTCCATCAATTCCCGGTCAAACCCGTAGACAAACATGATATTCCGCATGGAATCAATATCATCGATCAGCTGACGGATACTCTCATAGGTATCCTCCCGCTTCATCTTCGTGTAGTGGACAGGCTCCAGACTGGAGCGGCTGATCAGAATCTCCAGATCATCAACAGCAATAAACAGCCCGGAAAACCCGCTTAAGCGGATCACCTCAGCCAGAGAGCGCAGCATATGCCTGGCATTAAACTTGGTAATGCGGCTGGGATAAAATCCCAGGGAACGCAGCTGGGAAAGCTTCACCGTCCGGTCCCCCTCCAGCCACGCAAGAAGCATATCCCTGCTGGTGTCCTCCAAAATAGGATATCCCAGAATGCTCCCCGTAAGCATGGAGCAGGCCAGGGCAAAATTATTGTCAAGCATAGGATTGTCCAGAAACATCTGCTTCAAAAGAGTGCGGATCTCCCGCTTGTTCATGGCGTCCCCCATGCCGTTCTCCGAAAGGTAATCAAAAAACTTCATCCCTGCCGGAATCTCACTGTAGTCAAACCCCATGTCCCGTATCACCTGCCGGCCAAGGAGTTCCAGACAGTCAAGAAGGTCCGACTGGTGGAGGATCTCCACATAGACCTCCTTAAAATCATGCATCCAGATACCCCTTGCGGAAAACCACACGGTTTTGTAGTTTTCCTTTGCGGCAATGGAAGTCATCAGGCACAGAAAATGAGTCTTTCCGCTGCCTGGACGTCCGGTTATAAACTTGATCTTGCTGCCGCCGTTTTTCACGTATTCCCGAAGATATTTTTCTTCCCAGAAATCGGTGAGAAACTCTATGCCGCAGGACAGAGGCGCGCCCGGGGAATCGGAAACTATCCCGCCCCCTGGGCCGCTGCTTTCCCTAACATCTGATACCATGGGTTATTCCTCCTGCTTATAGAAACAAATGGTAGACAGGAAATGCTGCTGACCGTTTTCGTCCAGGATTCGGATGGACTTGTTGCTTTCCCTGCTGGGGCCGAACTGGAATCGCCGTCCGCTTTTGGTCACATCAATCCGGGAAATATATAATCTGGCCAAGTCAAAGGCAAAGCTCTGCTGGTCATAATCTTTCCTGAAACGGCTCATGGGAGCCAGGAATTTGTACAGGCTGCTGAGATAAATATCCGCTGTAGGCTGACGTTTCATCTTAAGCACGGCAGTGTCATAGGCATCTGCCAGCTCACTGGCAAAGACCGCGGGATTAAAGGAGACTCTGTTCAGTTTTTCCTGACCGCTTCGGATGGTATCCACAAGACTTTGGGGACGCATGCACTGCACTTTTTTCCGGTCAACATAAACATCCTGATTTTCCATATCCAGCTTTACCCGGTAGGGGAACATCTCAAAGACAGGTGCGGACCCGCGGACGTCAACGCCTTTTTCCTGGCAGGCATCCAGCATCTGCCGGGCAAAATCCCCGCTCTCAAAATACGTCTTGGTGTCAAAGCCGCTGACAGCGGCTCTCATGGATTCTAACGCGGAAGAAAGAACAGCCGCGGTTTCGGCCATGGAATCTAAGTCTTTTATAAGGTTCTTAATATCCCCGCCGTCGGTTTCCTTTGTGATGGTTTTGGAAAGCTTCTGGAGGGACGCCAGGCTTTCCTTCAAAGATTTATGCTGGGGTTGTAATGTTTCGTAGAGATTTTCGTAATTCATAGGTAAATTTTCCTTTGCGATCTAGACGTAATTTATGGTTACAAAGTAACAAATAAGCTATATGAAGTATAAACGATACAGGGGGAGTTTTCAACAATTTCTTTCGGAAATGGCAGAAATATGGTAAAATTAAGTTACTGTTCAGAGAGAATGTTGTATAGTTAAGGTTTTGGCGTGGCAACTGGTGGGCAAAGGCAGGATTCGCTTAACAAAGTGACACTGGTTCAGGGATGCATGGATGGTTATAATTAAAGCATGACATTGGACAGAAAGAAGCAAAGACAGGTGGCAGATATGGAGAAGAAACTTTACAAATGGCAGGAGGAATGTCTGAACCGGTGGCAGCAGAGCGGCTGCCGGGGGATGGTCCAGGCAGTTACCGGTTCCGGCAAAACACTGCTGGCCCTCACTGCCGCGGACCGGCTCCTTAAAAATGTGGATCCTGATCTTAAAGTCAAGATTGTGGTTCCTACAGGCGCGCTGATGCAGCAGTGGAACCGGGCTGTAAGAGAGTTTTTGTCAGAATCCCGAAAACGGCGGGAAGGCAGTCAGGTTAGCAGCTTCACAGAGCAAATTGACGGGACTGGCAGTTCCACAGAGCATATGTCTGGAACCGGCAGTTTCACAGAGCATGCTTCCGGAACCGGAAATCGAAGGGTCCGGATCGGCCTGCGGGGCGGCGGATACAAAGACCCTGCGGACCGTCAGTACATGATCTACGTGATAAATTCCGCCCGCTACGAACTGGCCAGGCAGATACTTGCAGAGCTGAAACAGGGGGAAAGTATCTTCCTCATTGCAGATGAATGCCACCACTATGACAGCGGAGAGAACAGCCTTATTTTTGAGTTCCTGCCATTTATCGAACCATACCGCGAACGGTATTTTACATTAGGACTTTCCGCCACCCTGCCGTCGGGCCGGTCCCGGCAGACGCTCACAGCCGCCCTGGGCCGCAGGATATACAGCTACGGGATGGAGGAGGCCTCCAGATTCGGGACAGTGTGCCGCTATGACGTTTTTCATATCCGCCTTTCCTTCCAGGGAGATGAGCGGGCGGAGTATGAAGAATTGTCGGATAAGATGACCCATCTGTACGGCACATTGGTCAAAGCCCATCCCCTGCTGAAAAAGATGGACATAAAACAGCAGTTTGAGCTGCTTCGGAATCTGTGCGGCAGCAAAGACAAAAAGATCGCGGACGCTGCCTCCGGGTATCTGAAACTTTCTTATAAGAGAAAAAGCCTTGTCTGCCTGGCCGCTGACAGGATTGCCTGCGCCTGGGATCTGGTGCAGAGACTGGATGAGCAGGAAAAGATTCTTATTTTCGGGGAGCGCATCCGCCAGGCGGAGAAACTATATAAGCTTTTGCAGGAGCAGTATCCGGGAAGAGTGGGGCGGTATCACTCCGAAATGGGAGCCCAGGCCAATAAAAACGCATTGGAACGGTTTCGGACCGGACAAATACGGATCCTTATTGCCTGCAAGGCCATGGACGAAGGGGTGGATGTGCCCGACGCCTCCATAGGGATCATTCTGTCAGGCACTGCTACCAGGCGTCAGCGGATTCAGAGGCTGGGACGGATTCTGCGGCTCAATGAGGGAAAAGACAGGGCGTCTCTGTATTATCTCCACATCGAAGAGACATCGGAGGATGTGTGTTTTCTGCCCGACGGCAGGGAGAATACCATGATTGAGCTGGAGTATGATTCTGACTGGAGAAGATTCTTTCAGCCTGATTATGATGAGGCTGCCACAAAGGTCCTTGACCATATGGAGAAGGCCGGGGCAAGTGAGGAACAGATAAAAGAAGCAGAGCATTGTTTAAACCTTGGTATTGTGCGGGCAGACTGGAAGAGAGGGACGGATTATGTAAAAGAGCGGATCCGGACGGCGGCGAGTACCAGGGAGAGGAATTATTGGGTTTGTATGGAGCGTTTACGCCTGAGTATTAATAGGGAGGGAAACAAATGAAAAAGATCACTGCGGACAACAGTACGATTATCAATGGGATAGCTCTGGGCTTCTCTCTTGCGTTTCTTGCAGTCGTGCCGGTAGCGGCTTTCTATACCGGAGAGTGGGGGCAGATACTGTCCAACTGGTATCTTATCATGATTTCCCCCTGCCCTCTCATTACCGACTACTTTGCTTTGGGAGGCCTTGCAGGCACGATGCTGAACGCTTTTGCCTGTGGTTTGTCCTGTTTTCTTTTTATGGTGTTTTTAAAGGGACCATCCCGGGCCAATACACTGGCAGGCTACTTCCTGGTGATAGCTCACTGCTTCTACGGACTGAATTTTTTTAACATGTGGCCGCCATTTCTGGCTATCCTTTTGTACCTGAAGGTTAAAAAATTGGATTATAAAAAGAATCTCCATATCTGTATGTTTGCCACCAGTTTTGGCCCCTTTGTCAGTGAACTGATGTTCCGCTATACTCAGGGGCATTTTGTGCTGGGAAAAGTGAATCTGACTCTGTCCGGTGTTCTGCTGACCATAGCTTTCAGCCTTATACTGGGTTTTCTTATTCCCGCTATCTTGCCGGGAGCTCATGCCTGGCACAAGGGCTACAATTTGTTTAACGGTGGACTGGCTGTAGGAATGCTGGGATTTTTCCTCTTTAACTTTTTCTACCGGACCATGGGATTCCACAGTCACGGCAGTGTGACGCGGGACAATGCTGTCTACGCCTTATTTGATCACTCCTATGGCGCTTTTGCCAACGTGTTTTTTATGTTCGTTTTCGGAGTGTGTCTGGCTGTGGGATGGTTTCTTAACGGTAAAAGTTTTCGTGGTTTCGGCCATTTGGTCAAAGATACCGGCTATTCCAGCGACTTTGCCGATAAGTATGGCATGCCTCTATGTCTAATAAACATTGCCTGTCATGGCAGCCTGTTCCTGTTATACCTGAATCTGATCATCCATTTTACGGAGGGAGCCGGTTTCACGGGTTCCACAGTGGGAGTGGTCTTTGCGGCCCTAACTTTCACCGCTATGGGACAGCACCCGAAAAACGTGTGGCCCCTTCTCTTTGGCTACCAGCTGTTATCTATTACGGTATTTGTGGTATGTATCATCACAGGAAGGGAGATCCCCTGGTCTCTCTCCACCCAGGGATATATCAACAGCGCCGCTTTTGCCACAGGCCTGTGTCCGATTGTGGGACGTTACGGAATTCGTGCCGGTATCGCGGCGGGATTCATGTGTGCTTCTCTATGTACCTCCACCAGCGCCCTCCATGGCGGGCTTATCCTGTATAACGGTGGATTTACCACAGGGATCACGGCTCTCATTCTCCTTCCTATCCTGGAGCATTACATCCCCAAGACGCGGACGGAGATGAAAAACCTGACTATCAATATGCGTGATATGCTAACCCTGATCGGTAATAATTTGGATATCTGAAAACCAACCGTTTGCATACTCCTAACTTATGGTGTACATATAAGTAAACTCACATGCCAGATAGTATTTGACCTTTGTGAATAATTAGCATATAATAGTTAAATAAATCAACAATGATTTATATTGAAGAGAGAAGACATTTGTTTAATGCCTTATTTGATTTTACCCGCAAATAAAAAAGAAGTTATTATAAAACCATCACAGGGCAGCCAGGAGCCGGGTTCTAAGAAGAACCCGGCTCCTGGCTGTCTGTTTTATCCTATACTTACCCCAAATCCTCCCCATTACTCTCAATACACTTCCTATACCAATAAAACGAATCCTTCCGATACCGTTTCCCGCTTCCCTTCCCCTCATCATCCTGGTCCACATAGATCACGCCATAGCGCTTGCTCATCTCCATAGGCCCGCAGGACACAATATCAATAAATCCCCACATGGTATACCCGATCAGGTCCACCCCGTCCAAAACCGCCTCCCGCATCTGCTCCACATGAGCTTTCAGATAGTCAATGCGGTATGGGTCATGGACAGAGCCGTCGCTTTCCAGGGTGTCCCTGGCCCCAAGGCCGTTTTCAGCGATAAACACAGGAAGCTGATACCGGTCATAAATCTGATTCAGAGTAATGCGCAGCCCTACAGGGTCCTTTTGCCAGCCCCACTCACTGGACTCCAGATATGGGTTTTTGTTAGCCATGATCAGATTGCCGCTGGTTTTCTCCCACCCCTGCTTGGTGGTGGAAACCTGGGAAAAATAGTAAGAAAACGAAGCAAAATCAATGGTGTTATTCTTGAAAATCTCCTCATCCCCAGGTTCTTTCCGTATCTGGATATGCTCCTTCTCAAAATACCGCTCCATGTAAGCCGGGTACGCCCCTCTTGCCATAACATCCAGATAGAACCAGTTAGAATATTGGTCGTCCAGGATCATCTGCATCACATCATCCGGATGGCAGGTCGCCGGGTAGGTGGTAAACCGGGCAATCATACCGCCCACCATGGAACCGGGGATGATGCGGTGGGCCGCCTCCACAGTAAGGGCGTTGGCGATAAACTGATGATGGAGACACTGGAAAATTGCATTCACATAATCCTCCTCCTGATCCTCAACCAGGCACACCCCGTTAAAAGGATTAAACCGGCCGGCATTAAACTCATTAAACGGAAGCCAATAATCCACCAGAGAGCCAAGGCGCTCAAACAGCGTGGAAGCGTACTTTACATAAAAATCAATGGTTTTTCGGCTCTTCCATCCCCCGTATTTCAGAACCAGATTCACAGGAATATTGTAGTGGAGAATCGTGACAAACACCTTGATCCCGTACCGGCGGCATTCTTCAAACAAGTCCCTGTAAAACCGGATCCCCTCCTCATTGGGCATCTCATCATCCCCATTTGGATAGATTCTTGCCCAGTTAATAGAGGTTCTCAGCACCTTAATGCCAAGCTCATGAAACAGCCGGATATCCTCCCTGTAAGTGTGATAAAAGTCAATCCCCCACCGGAACGGATAGTGAACCGTATCCTTGTCTGTAAGAGCCCTCTCAAATTTTGCGTTGTTCATACGACGGTTTTGAAACAGAGCCCGCTCTTCCTTTGTCCACGCCGCGTCAAAATATCGTAAATCCTGGGTATCAAGCCCCTTTCCGCCCTCATCATAGGCGCCGTCCGCCTGGGAAGCGGCAATAGCGCCGCCCCACAAAAAGTTATCAGGAAATCCCTTCTTCATGATCAAAATCCTCCTATTAAAATATTTTTAAGATTCCTTTTTTGTCAAAGCAAAACAGATTGCAAAAGAAGAAAGCCAGGCAGTGGCCATAACCACAAGCAAAAGCAGGAAATTATTGCCGGAATCCATGTAAGTGGCGATGCTGGTAATGCCGGGCATAGAAAACGCGTAGGTTACAACCCCAAGGCTCATAGCCACAGCTCCGGCCACAGCCCCTCCGGCCATGGCAGCGTACAGAGGCTTCTTCTCTGGCAGTGCAATGCCGTAGAGAGCCGGTTCCGTGATGCCAAGGATACACACAAGCCCTGTGGACACGGCGGCAGATTTCTGCTCACCAGGCTTCATTTTTAAGGCCAGCGCCAGAACCGCGCCGGACACAGCCAGGTTGGAGTAGAAAAAATTCGGGAGCATAAAATCATATCCCAGTGTGGCCAGATTCTGCAGTTCCACAGCCGACCACCCCTTGATACCGAAAATAATGGTCAAAGGTATGATGCCGCAGAACAGAGCCCCGGCAAACGGCCCCGTGTTGGTAAACAGCCATTTAAACGTGCCGGTCATCACAACGGCGATCCAGTTGCCCAAAGGCGCGGCAAACCCCAGAAACAGAGGCGCGGCAATCATAAATGACAGAGAGCCGGAAAAAACGATCCGCAGATTCTTGGGCATACGCTTGTCAATAAAGTGGAAGAACAAGGAAAATATCCACACAGACAAGATCACCGGAAAGATGGAGCCCTTGTAATTGTAGGCAGGGATGGAAAACAACCCGAAGGAGTATTCCGTAACACCCTCTGCCGGAGACAAAAACGTAGAATACATCAGGATACCGGCAATCATGATGCCAAATATTTCCTTTACCTTAAACCGTTTGGCCGCTGCATAGCCGATGGTAAACGGCATGAAATAAAACGGCGCGTCCCCAACTGCGTTCAGCACGGTAATAATATCGGATTTGGAGGACACCAGCCCAATGGCAGTAATGAGGGAGATAATACCCTTGATCATACCTCCGGCCACAATAGCGTACAGTCCTGGAGTCACGCAGGAAGCAAGAGTGTTTAGGCCCTGGGTGATCAGATTCGGTTTCTTTTCCTTAGAGGAACTGTCAGAGGTTTCAGGTGCGGCCTCCCCTCCGGCTTTAAAACCGGACACTTCCAGGAAACCGCCGTACACCTCTGCCACTGTGGTCCCCACCACACATTGAAGCTGTCCGCTGGATTCGATCACCTTTAAGAGTCCCTTAACGCTGTTTAACTTGTCCAGATCCACAAGATCCCGGTTCACCGGAACGATCCTTAAGCGGGTGACGCAGTGGAAGACATCCTGATCACCATAGAGATGCGGAGAGAATACCTTACCCAGGGCTTTATGCTTAGATTGGGGGATAATGGGATCATCAACCGCTTTCTGGTCAATACTCTGTCCATAAACGCATCCCATAACCAGTATCTGCTGTTTTGTGAGATCATGCGCCAGTACAGGGACCGGCAGATTGATTCCGGACCGAAAGATATGCAGCAGATCATGGAAATCCTGGCCTACATAGAAAAAAACTGCCTGACTGTGACACTGAAAAGCGCGGCGGATCGTTTTGGCTTCCATCCCAATTATCTCAGCGCCTATATAAAGAAAAACACGGGCCAGTCGTTTAAAGAACTGGTCATCACACAGCGAATGTGCCAGGCATGTTTCTATCTGACCAACTCAGATATGCCGGTCTATGAGGTTGCGGACCGCATCGGATATGACAATCTGGGGTTCTTTTACAAAAAATTTGAGAAGATATATAAAATGACCCCCCAGATGTACCGGGAGTTAAAGATCTGAAAACCAACCGTTTGCACACCTCCAACGCACCGCATATATATTAAGTAAGCCCGGAGTACGCCTCCGATACAGAAAATAGCGGATTGACAGAAGCCCCCAAAACTCTTAGAATAGGGGTAACCGCAAAACCGTGACAGACAACAAACAAGAAAGGTTTAACATATGGAACTTGTCATAGATGGATATAAGATTTCTTATAAAGAAACCGGGGACGGAGAGGACACGGTGATCATCCTCCAGGGGTGGGGAACCAACATGGCGGTCTACGACTCCGTAGCCGCCTGTCTCACCGGCAGATACAGAGTCGTCCAGTTTGACTTCCCGGGATTTGGGGACAGCGACGAACCCAGGGAAGCGTGGGCTGTGGAGGACTATGCCAGGTTCTTTTTGAAATTCACAGAAGCCCTGGGCATCAAAAAAGCCGCACTCATAGGCCACTCCTACGGCGGAAGGGTCATTATCCGCCTGGCCTCCAGATCGTCCCTGCCTTTTGAGATCACAAGGATTGTGCTTATAGACAGCGCGGGAATCCTGCCCCAAAAGACCTTTAAACAGAAAGTAAAAATAAAAACCTACAAGCTCATGAAAAAGATCATAAGCCTGAAACCGGTCTATGCCGTCTGCCCGGAGCTTATTGACGACTGGAAAAGCCGTCAGGGGTCTGCAGATTACCGCAATGCAACACCTATGATGCGTCAGTGTCTGGTAAAGGCGGTCAATGAGGATCTGACCCCTCTTTTGAAAGACATCCGCCAGGACACCCTGCTCATATGGGGGGACAATGACACCGCCACACCCCTGTCGGACGGAAAACAAATGGAACAGCTTATACCGGAGGCGGGCCTGGCTGTGGTCAAAGGGGCAGGCCATTTCAGCTTTTTAGACCAGCCGGCCGTATTTCGCAGGATTATGGAATCATATTTTAATATGGGATGACAGTGGGAGAGTAAAGCAGAATGATGAAGATCATGTTAACAATCGAAATCGTATTGACCATATACACCGCCTTTTACGTTATGCGCTACAATCTGCACATGTTTCAGCTGAACGGATATAAAAACCCGGAGCACGTCTCCTGGATGAAAAAAAATATGAGAAAGCAGGGCCTGCTTTTTGCAGGCTTTTTAGCCGGACTTCTGGCAGGCGCGTTTCCCAACCCGGTTACCGCTGTTTTTCTGTTCCTCTGCACCCTTCTCACCCTGTGGTATTACAGCCTTTTAAAGAGAAATAACACGAAAAAAAAGCTGGTGTACACAAACAGAGTAAAACGTCTCATCATAACAGACACCGTACTAAGCCTGGCTGTGACGTTTCTCCTTTACCTGGCAGGAAGCTTAAAAGGCCTGTGGTTTTCCTGCGGCCTTGTGCTGTTTAGCCAACAGTTTCTTCTCCTGCCTGCTAACACCCTCAACAGCCCCATAGAAAAAGGTGTCAACAACCACTACATCAACGACGCAAAAAGGCGCCTCCAGGAGAACAGCCACTTAACCGTCATTGGTATCACAGGAAGCTACGGGAAAACCAGCGTCAAATATTTCCTTAACACCCTGCTGCAGACCCAGTTCAACGTGCTCATGACCCCGGCCAGCTACAACACGCCCATGGGCGTGGTTAAGACCATAAGAGGTTCCTTAAAACCGACCCATGAAATCTTTATCTGTGAGATGGGGGCCCGCCATGTGGGGGACATAAAGGAAATCTGCGATATTGTACACCCAGACCATGGAATCATCACCTCCATAGGCCCCCAGCATTTGGAGACATTTTTCAACATGGACAATATAAAATCCACGAAATTTGAGCTGGCCGACGCCCTGCAAAAGGACGGGATGCTGTTCTTAAACGGAGATAATTCCTATATTAATGACCACATAAAAGAAAAAGGCGGACAGTACAGCAACAAGATTTTTTACGGCGCGGATTATGGTACAGACAGCAATACAGACAACGATTTCCGGTCCGGAGAGTCCGCACAGGGTTATCAGGCCTCTGACATCAGGCTGTCCCGGCTTGGAACCGAATTTAAGGTTACTGCCCCGGACGGTGAGACAGAGCAGTTTCAGATGCGCCTGATCGGCGGCCACAATGTGGCTAATGTTGTGGGTTCCATCGCTGTGGCCCACAAGCTGGGTATTGCCCTGAAAGACTTGAAAGTTCCCGTGCGCCGCATCCAGTCTGTGGAACACCGCATGCAGATTTTAGATAAAGGTCCGGTGACCATTATTGACGACGCCTTTAATTCCAATCCCGCAGGGTCAAAAGCAGCGGTTGAGACTCTGGCTATGTTTGAGGGGGTGCGGATCCTTATTACCCCCGGCATGGTGGAGTTGGGAGCGGAGGAGGGGCGGTATAACTATGAGTTCGGAACCTATGCCGCCGCCTGCTGTGACTATATCGCCCTGGTGGGCAAAAAGCATACGGAGCCGATTTGGAAAGGGATTCAGGATTCGGGTTTTTCCATGGAGCGGTGCCAGGTTGTGGAGAAGTTGGAGGAGGCCCTGAGCTGGGCTTATGGGATAAAGGAGCAGGGGCATAAGTATATTTTGCTGGAGAATGATCTGCCGGATAATTATTGAGGTGAGAATAATTGAGAGGAGATATGGGATTATGAAGACAAGAGTAGCGGTGCTTTTTGGCGGGAAAAGTGTGGAGCATGAGGTTTCTATTATTTCCGCTATTCAGGCCATTATGAGTATGGACACGGAAAAGTATGAGGTGATTCCGGTATATATTACAAAAGACGGAGATATGTATATTGGGGAGAAGACCGGAGATATTGAGGCCTACAAGAATATTCCGGAACTGCTGAAAAAATCCCAGAGGGTGATTTTTGTCAGCGAAAGCGGTCAGGTGTCCATGATTCCCTACCCTATGAAAAAGTTTGGGAAAAATAATGCAGTTGTCGTGGACATCGCATTCCCCATAGTCCATGGGACCAATGAGGAGGACGGGGCTCTCCAGGGATATCTTAAAACCCTGGGCCTTCCCTTTGTGGGATGTGATGTGACCGCCTCAGCCATTGGAATGGACAAATACTACACTAAAGCTGTCCTGAAAGAAAACGGCGTCCCGGTTCTGGACTGTATCCTCTTTAAATCTTCCGATTACAGAGATGTACCTGCCATGATTGCCAGGGTGGAAGAGAAATTTGAGTATCCGGTGATCATTAAACCGGTAAATCTTGGCTCCAGCGTGGGAATCAGCGTGGCCAAGAACCGGACGGAGCTGGAAAAGTCCATTGACGACGCCTACACCTACGCCACAAAGATTCTTGTCGAGCCGGCGATCACGAATCTTCGGGAGATTAACTGTGCCGTTCTTGGGGATGAAAATGAAGCTGTTGCCTCGGAGTGTGAGGAGCCGCTCCACTCCGACGATATCTTAAGCTATGAGGACAAATACTTAAACAACGTCAAAGGCGGTTCCAAGGGAATGGCCAGCGTGTCCAGAAAGATCCCGGCAGAGCTTTCCCCGGAAAAGAGGGAAGAGGTACGAAACCTGGCAGTAAGGGCATTCCAGTGTCTGGGCTGTAATGGGGTCTCAAGAATTGACTTTATGATCGACAGAGATACGGAGAAACTGTATCTCAATGAGATCAACACCATACCCGGTTCCCTGGCCTTCTACCTGTGGGAGCCTGTGGGCATAAAATATACACAGCTGCTGGACAGAATGATCCAGCTGGCTTTAAAAAGAGAGCGGGAGGAGAAAAGCCTGACCTATACCTTTGAGACCAATATTCTAAATCAGCAGACCTTTTCTGGCGCAAAAGGTGTGAAGCGGTGAGATAAGAACCGTGCGAAAACACTCCACGGTGTATGGTAAGCATTATACCTGTGTAAGGCTTCTGAATTTCTGCGACAAGATGTCCAACAAAAAACGTGAGCCGCTGTATGGAGGCTGAAACACCTCTTTACAGCGGCTACTGTAACAATTTGGCCTTCAATCTACACAAGAAATTCCTCCGCAACCCCGTCTATCAACTTCGGGTCCGCCTCATTCCACTTCTCATAATCCATACCGCTTTTCATCACCACATTCCCCAATTTCACAAGAAAATCAGGAATGGCAGACTGCAATATCACGCCCACTTCCCGCCCCATGGCTTCACAGCCCTGGCGTTCCTTTCCGTTGACAAACAGAGAAAAGGCAGGCTCCATAGCTCCGTCCACCTTCTTTGCTCCCCCTCTGAAACCGATGGCCCCGGTCTGGTGAGTGCCGCAGGAGGACGGGCAGCCGGAGATATGGATCTGTGGCAGAGCCCCGTCTGCGATCCCGGCCTTGCGGACCGCCTCAACACAGGCGGACAGAAGAGCCTGGGAATCCCTAAGTCCCTGCTGGCAGGTGCTGGCTCCGATGCAGCTGACAGACATTTCAAATAACGTGGCGGCGCTGTCCTTTGTCAGTTCCAGAACCGTCCTGGCTTCGGAGCCGGTCAGGTTTACAATATAGGCGGACTCATCTGGAGCCAGCCGAAGCTGAGCGTCGGACACAGAAGCCAGAGCGCCGCTTAAAGCACACAGCGCGTCCGGATCAACCATACCGCCTATGGGGTGCCATACCACCGTGTAAAGCCCCGGCTGTTTCTGAGGCAGGACTCTTGGATGGTCTGGGGCCGGTCCGTCGCCTTGCTTTGCAACAGACGACGACCGGGGGGCGATGGTCAGATCCTCCCCGGAATCCAGCACTTCCTGAAGCTTTTCGTCAAAGGCCTTTTTGTAATTTTCCGGCCCTCCCAGGGCGTCCTGCATATAGCGGGTGCGGGCCTTGGCCCGGCTTTGATAATTGCCGTAAGCCCGGAAAGTCAGCCACATGGCCTTAATATAGTACAGGATTTTTTCCGGCGGCACGGCTTCGGCCACCTTGACGCCAAACTTCGGATTGCTTCCCAGCCCGCCTGCGCTGTACACGTCAAAAGTTCCGTCAGGCCGGGCGGCAAAGCCCAGATCCCGGTAGGTGGCATGGGTCAGGTTCCTCTTGGAGTTGGAAAAGCCCACTTTCAGCTTTCGCGGCATTTTTTCCGCCTTGATAAATGTGAGAAGATAATCCCCGGCAGCCAGAGCCCAGGGCAGCACATCAAAATACTCATCCTTCTCCACGCCGGAGAGCGGGGAACACATCACATTGCGGGGATAATCTCCGCCGCCGCCCAGAGTCACGATCCCCGCATCCAGGGCCTCCTCCATGATCCCGCTTGCGGCGTCAGGCCCCAGGTCGTGGAGCTGGATGGTCTGGCAGGTGGTAAAATGTACCCGCGGTATTTGATATTTTTTAATAGCGCCGGCAGTAAAAGCCAGCCTTTCTTTCGTCACCACCCCGGCAGGCATGCGCAGCCGCAGCATGTTGGCTTTGCCGCCCTTCTGAGCATAGCTTCCATAGTAGCCGGAAAAGCTTTTGTAAGCTCCCTTATCCATCTCACCGGCATAGAATGCCCTTGTCTTTTCCCGAAACTCTTCCAGGTCTGTTTTCCAGACCTTGGGCGGGATCGCTGTCAGATTCATTGATTCAGGACCTCCTTCCACTGATCTTCCTTAAATCCAACCAAAACAAAATCATCCCCGATCAGCAAAGGCCGTTTCACCAGCATGCCGTCAGAGGCCAGGAGCTTGATCTGCTCTTCCTCACTCATGGAAGGCAGCTTATCCTTTAATTTCATCTCCTTGTAGAGCATTCCGCTGGTGTTGAAGAACTTTTTCAGAGGAAGCCCGCTCTTTGCGTGCCAGGTCTTCAATTCGTCCGCGGACGGATTCTGGTCCTTCATATGGCGGTCTGTGTATTCGGTTTTGTTATTGTCCAGCCATGCTTTTGCCTTGCGGCAGGTGGAGCAGGCAGGATATTGAAGAAATAGTAAACTCATCTTAACAACCTCCTTATTAACAATCTATATTTTACATAAAAGCAGTTAAATTGGAAAGGGGGAGGCGTAATAAATTTGCGAAAAATATTATATTGTATAGGAGGAGCTGCCATGCCGCCCCCCCTTCGCTTTCATCAGCATGGGCGGCCTGCACCCAGGAAAGCCGCGAAGATGCGCAATCCCAAAACACGTTACCCAAAAACACATAATCAAAAAAGGAGGTTTCCCGATTTCCATGAAAATAATCCTATATCTGTCCGACTACATCATCCCCCTGACCATCTTCTACATCGTCGGTTTCGGTCTTCTCATGAAACGCCCGGTGTACGACGATTTTGTCAAAGGGGCAAAGAAAGGGGCCAAAACCGTGGCAGGGATCATGCCTACCCTTGTGGGGCTTATGGTGGGGGTGGGAGTGATGCGGGCTTCCGGCTTTTTGGACGCTCTGGCAGGCTTTATGGGCAGGTGGAGCGAAGCCCTGGGATTCCCCTCCAGACTGCTTCCCATGGCTCTGGTAAAGCTGTTCTCCTCCAGCGCGGCCACCGGCCTGGCCCTGGATATTTTCAAACAGTATGGGCCGGATTCGCAGCTGGGGATGATCACCTCCATCATGCTCAGCTGCACGGAGACCGTATTTTACACTATGAGCATTTATTTTATGTCCGTGAAAGTAAAAAAGACCAGATACACCCTGGCAGGAGCCCTGGCAGCCACCCTGGCCGGAGTCATTATGAGCGTTATATTGGTGCAAAATTTATAATATTTTCCCATAAAACGCCTAAATTTGTTAAGAGTTTTTAAGGAATAAGTGGTTGCCGTCTATGGGGAAATCATGTATAATTAGGAAGCACGCCAAAATTGGCGCAAATGAATATGGATAGAAAGCTTTGAAGAACCATCAGATGAGAGGACAGACTGTGGATACGTACCAAACGTTGAATGAAGTGCTGGTGAATCTGTTCCGTGATATTATGGATATTGAGCAGAAGGCCATTATCACAGAGGAATATAAGGATCTGACCAACAATGACATGCATGTGATCGAAGCCATTGGAACAGAAGAACCTAAGAATATGTCAACGATCGCCCGTCTTCTGTCTGTCACTGTAGGTACACTTACCATAGCCATGAACAGCCTGGTCAAAAAGGGGTATGTGATCCGGCAAAGAGGAACCGTGGACCGCCGGGAAGTTTATATCTCTTTATCAGAAAAAGGCAGGAAGGCATATGAGCACCACGCCAGATTTCACAAAGCCATGATAGACAGCGTTTCGAGTGAACTGAGTCAGGATGAGATGGAGATGCTGGTTAAGACTTTGACGAAGCTGAATCGGTGGTTTCGAAGCTGGCAAGATTACTAAAGGAGGATATTTGTAATTATGAAAAAATTTATCATGTGTTTGGCAGGGGTCATGATGGCGTTTTCATTGGCAGCATGTACGCCGACCGAAGTGACAGAGACCACGCCTTCGGGAGTGCAGAGAAACCCAGAGGGGATTACTCCGGAGATGGTGGCGGAGAGTAACGCGGCGATCCAGAGAGAAGCTGACGAGGCGGCTCCCATTTTCGAGATGGCCTTTATTTATGTTTCCAACAGCGACGCTACCGGTCTGGTACGCAAGAGAGTGGATCTGGAAGGTGTTACGGAGCAGACTCTTGTGGACTGCCTGATCGAGGAAGGCGTTCTTGACGAAGAGACTGTGGTGAATTCCTTTGAGATCGAGGGCGGCGAGAAGGTAGGCCCGGGTATGGATGTTGACGCTGCGGAGAGCGGCGAGAGGATAGGAACACTGGATCTGTCCAAGGTTCCGGAGTCAGGGACTGCAGGGGAGACCATGATGCTTAACTCCATTGCCAACACATTCATTGAGAACTATGAGCTGGACAAGTTAAAACTTTTGGTCAATGGGGAGAACTACGAAAGTGGACATATCATTCAGGGAGATGAAGACTATCTGGAGTTTTCCAGTGACTATAAAGAGGAATCAAAATAGATAAAGATTGATAAAGACAGAGACAGCAGCGTCAAGATCCATTATGACGCTGCTGTCTCTTTTTTTGATCATTTCCGGTTTAATTCCTTTAACCTTTGGCTTTACAGGCATCCAGCCATTCCTTAAAATATGGCTTTATCACCGTAAACGGTGCAGGACCTATATCCAGCAGAAACCGGTTAAATTCTTTTAACTCAAAGCGGTCTTTCAGCGTTTTCTCCGCCTGTTCCTTCATGCGGAGGATTTCCAGATATCCTACATAGTAGTTCAGGTAATTGACCGGGGCGTCCAGCATATAGCCGTAAATCTGGTCTACCACAGTGTTGTCGCTGACATCATAGTACTGGGACAGATAGGACGACACCTGCTCCTTATCCCAGCCATAGTAGTTGATGTTGATATCCAGCAGCGCGTGGAGCGCAAGGGAGGCGGAGGCGTTGTGGGCCAGAAGCTGGCCAAGTTCTTTGGAAAGGCCGTTGTCCGTGGTGTAGGCATAGCTTTCTACATAAGTGGCCCAGCCCTCACTGTAGCTGCTGAAACTGAGGATTTTTCTTAAAGGAATATCACAGTTTCCTAAAAAATACACGTTCTGGTAGAGATGTCCCGGATACCCCTCATGGGCCAGGGTGGTATAAAGATCCCCGGAGGTGCTGACAGAACCCTGATTAATATAGATGACGCAATCTTTATAGCGGTCCATAGGCGGAACCAGGAAAAATGCCGGGCTTAGGGTCTGCTCTAAGGAGGAGGGGACATATTTGGTGGTGTAGCTGGCATCTTCCAACTCAGGAAAATCATCGGCGATCACCACTCTTAGATGTTCCAGGATCTCGTTGGGGTCTGTGTGGGAAAATTGATAGTGATCCAGCTGTTTTCCCAGCTCCTCATGGTCCATAAGAAGCTTTGACATGGCCATCAGGTCGTAATTGAGCTGCTTTTCAACAGCGTCTTTTAAGTCGTCAATGGTCTTGTAGGTAGTTCCTGTGGAGGAATGGACCAGATACTCATAGTATTCTTTCCCTTTGGGGAAGTAACACAGGCCCATCTCGTTGGTACAGGTCCCTTTCAGATCCTTCAGCCCGTTTAGCAGTGTTTCATAGGCAGGGATAAAGTGGCCTGTCAGCACCTCCAGGTTTCTGGCTTTGTAGGTATTTTTCTCCGCCTCCTGAAGGTCTGTCATGGCGTCAATGCGCTCATCAAAGGTAGAAGCCAGAAAATTTTCTTCCGGAGCCGCGAGATAAGCTTCGCAGTCGCTGACAATGGTATCCACGCAGGTATCTGTCATAAAAAGGCCTGCCGCTGCTTTTTCCTTTTCAAACTCCAGGATCTGTTCATAATATCGGTCTATAGACGATAGCAGAGTAAGGTAATCTTCCACATCCTGTTTAGAATAAAAGATGTATTCGGCCAGAAGAACAGGAAGCTGTGCCTGAATCCCAACAGTGGGAGCCAACGGCTGATAGTACAGCTCCAGCCCCTCAAACTTTTCCTCCGCTTCATAGGTGGCCTGAAGGATCTTGTAGGTAAGCTGCTGCTGATCAGTCAGAAACTTAACGGGGATCTTATCCAGGGAAGCCTTATCTTCCTTCTGGGTTTCTCCGGCTTCTTTGAGAAGCTCCAGAGAAAAATTCCCGAAATCCAGCCCGCAGTCCGTTATTCCGTATGACGCGGGATCTGCCAGGGTGTAGTGGAGGGTCAGATAATTTTCCGAGAGCTGGTCGCAAAACAGTTTTCCACACAGCGCGTCAAAATCCATGCGGGCTCTCTGGGCCTGGGGGGAATCCGGGGAGGGAGATTCAGAAGACGGGGCTTCATCGCGCCGGGAGGCCGTGTACCGTTCATAGTCCTCGGCCTGCCTGGGAGAACTGCGGGCGCAGGAACACAGGAAGGAGATGGACAGCAGAACACAGAGGAATACATGGCGGAATTTGTGGGTATTTTTCAACATAACAGGTTCTCCATTTTATTTTCCAAGTTGGATATTGTTAATTACTTATGTTCATAGTATAATTTATATTTCTCAATAATACAACAGAATGAAAAAATGTTGACGAAAAGTATTTTAAAAGGTACACTAGGAACCATGTATAATCTGTTTTTGAAGGAAGGAGAAATAGTGATGTGCAGAGAGTGTAAAAGACCTTACTATATTACTACGGCGATTGCCTATACGTCCGGAAAGCCGCATATTGGAAACACCTATGAGATCGTGCTGGCTGACAGCATTGCCAGGTACAGGCGGGCCCAGGGCTACGACGTGTTTTTCCAGACAGGAACCGACGAGCACGGACAGAAAATCGAGCTGAAAGCCCAGGCCGAGGGTATTTCCCCGAAAGCGTATGTGGATAAAGTGGCAGGTCAGGTAAAGGATGTGTGGGATTTGATGAACACTTCCTATGACAAATTTATCCGCACGACGGATGAGGATCATGAGGCTCAGGTGCAGAAGATCTTTAAGAAGCTGTATGACCAGGGGGACATTTATAAAGGTTACTACGAGGGCTTGTACTGCACGCCCTGCGAGTCATTTTTTACAGAGTCCCAGCTTGTGGACGGAAAGTGTCCGGACTGCGGCGGGCCGGTGCAGCCTGCCAAGGAGGAAGCGTATTTCTTTAAGATGAGCAAATACGCGGACCGGCTGATCAGCCACATTAACGAACACCCGGAGTTCATCCAGCCGGTTTCCCGGAAGAATGAGATGATGAATAATTTCCTGCTTCCCGGGCTTCAGGATCTGTGCGTGTCCAGGACCTCCTTTACCTGGGGGATTCCGGTAAGTTTTGACCCGAAGCATGTGACTTATGTGTGGCTGGATGCCCTGACCAACTATATCACCGGCATTGGCTACGACTGCGGGGGAGAAAGCAGAGAGCAGTTTAACAAGCTGTGGCCTGCTGACCTGCATCTGATAGGAAAAGATATTATCCGGTTCCACACCATTTACTGGCCTATCTTCCTTATGGCTCTGGATCTTCCTCTGCCGAAGCAGGTGTTCGGTCATCCGTGGCTTCTGCGGGGCGAGGGCAAGATGAGCAAATCAAAGGGCAATGTGCTGTATGCCGATACCCTGGTGGACTTTTTCGGCGTAGACGCCGTGAGATATTTTGTGCTCCATGAGATGCCTTTTGACAATGACGGGGTTATCTCCTGGGAGCTGATGGTGGAGCGGCTTAACTCCGATCTGGCCAATGTGCTGGGCAATCTGGTAAACCGCACCATATCCATGTCCAACAAATATTTTGGCGGGGTGGTGAAAAATACCGGCGTGACGGCGGATGTGGACCAGGATCTAAAGGATACGGTTCTGACGGCGGTGAAAAAGACGGATGAGAAGATGGAGCAGCTTCGGGTGGCTGACGCCATCAGCGAGATCTTTAATATCTTCCGCAGGAGCAATAAATATATTGATGAGACCATGCCCTGGGCTCTGGCCAAGGACGAAGCCCAGCACGGGCGTCTGGCCACGGTTCTGTACAACCTTGCGGAGGCCATTACCATAGGGGCGTCCCTTTTGGAACCCTTTATGCCGGAGACATCCGCAAAGATCTTAAGCCAGCTGAACACAGACAGAAGACCTCTTGACCAGATGGACGCTTTCGGCCTGTATCCTGACAACGGAAAGGTTGTGGAAAAGCCGGAGATCCTGTTTGCCAGAATGGACATGAAGGAAGTTTTGGACAAGGTGGAGGCCATGCTGGAGGCAGAGGACACAGAAGGAAAACCTTCCGAAGATAAAGCGGAAAACGGCCAGGAAGAAGAGGGAGTTGATATCGAAGCAAAAGAGGAGATTACCTATGATGATTTTGCCAAAATGCAGTTCCAGGTAGGAGAGATCATTGCGTGCGAGGAAGTGAAAAAGTCGAAAAAGCTTCTGTGCAGCCAGGTGAAGATCGGCAGCCATGTGAGGCAGATCGTCAGCGGGATTAAGGCTTACTACAAACCGGAGGAGATGGTGGGCAAGAAAGTCATGGTCTTAGTGAACCTGGCTCCCCGAAAGATGGCGGGCGTAATGTCTGAGGGTATGCTTTTGTGCGCGGAGGATGCTCAGGGCAATCTGGCGCTTATGACTCCGGAGAAACCTATGCCGTCGGGGGCTGAGATTTGCTGACCAAAGGTTTTATGCCCAAGTGCTTAAACAGCAACGGGTTGAAATGGGTCGCCATCATCACCATGCTTATTGACCATGGGGCGGTGGTCCTGATCGAGAACCGGATCCTTGGCGGCCCCTTTCATCTCATGGCCCCCGGGACGTCCCCGGATATTGCCATGTGGTGGAAGGTGAATATAGCGCTGCGGTTTATAGGCAGGCTGGCCTTTCCTATTTTCTGTTATCAGATCGTGGAGGGCTTTCTCCACACAGGGGATGTAAAGAGATACGGCAGAAGGCTTCTTGTGTTTGCCTTTATTTCGGAGATACCGTTTGACCTGGCTGTATTTAACACCTGGTTTTACCCCCAGTATCAAAATGTATATATCACCCTGTTTCTGGGACTTGCCGCCATAGGGGCCGTTCACCGGTATGAGCAGGAGGGGAGTCTCTGGAAGCAGGCTCTGGCCTTTGGGCTGTGCTGCGGTCTGGCCCAGTTTCTAAAGGCTGATTATGGTGCTTTCGGCGTGTTTTTTATGGTTTTGCTGTATTATTGCCGCCATCGCGCAGGGATGCAGACAACCTTAGGCTGTATAGCCATGGCATGGGAGATCACCGCTCCTCTGGCGTTTATCCCCATCCGGATGTACAATGGCCAGAGAGGGAGTAAGCGGTGGCAATGGTTTTTCTATATATTTTATCCGGTCCATCTACTGCTGCTGGCAGGGATGGGGGCGGTTCTGCCGTAGCCCTGCCGGCGTTGGCCGGGCTGTTATTTACTTGGAAAGGCAGGAAAGGAGAAGAACAAGATCCATGATTATTGATACCCACGCTCATTATGATGATGAAGCTTTTGGTGAAGATAGGGACGCGCTTCTGTCACAGCTGCCTTCTGGCGGGATCGGGCTGGTGGTCAACATAGGCGCCAGCATTCAGACTACCCAAAACACTCTGGAACTGATGGAACGGTATTCTTTCGTCTATGGAGCCGTAGGAGTACACCCAAGCGAGACAGGAGAGCTGACAGAGTCTCTTATGGACTGGCTTGGGGAGGCGGTCAGGCAGCCAAAGGTGGTGGCTGTCGGTGAGATCGGCTTGGATTATTACTGGGATGAGCCGGAAAGGGATATCCAAAAACACTGGTTTGTCCGGCAGCTGGACCTTGCCAGGGAAGTGGGCCTTCCGGTAGTGATCCACAGCCGGGACGCGGCAAAGGACACATTGGATATTATGAAGGAGCAGAAAGCCGGGGACATGGGAGGCGTTATCCACTGTTTTTCCTACGGGGTGGAGCTTGCCAGGGAGTACCTGAACATGGGGTTTTATCTGGGGATCGGCGGAGTCGTCACCTTTAAAAATGCTAAAAAGCTGAAAGAGGTGGTGGAGTATATGCCTATGGAGCGAATGGTGCTGGAGACTGACTGCCCTTATCTGGCTCCGGAGCCTTTCAGGGGAAAACGGAACTCCTCCTTGTATCTGCCCTATGTAGTAAAAGCTGTCAGCGAGATAAAGGGCATTTCCCAGGAAGAGGTCATGGCCAAAACCTGTGACAATGCAAGAAAGATGTACCGCATTGACGACCAGGAAAGGACTCTGTAGTTTATGAAAGAAATAAGGAAGGGAGCTTTGGGGACCCCCCAGAACACCATTGATATCATAAAAAAGCACCAGTTCGCGTTTCAGAAGAAGTTCGGGCAGAATTTTCTCATTGATACTCATGTACTGGACAAGATCATCCAGGCGGCCGAGATCACGGACCGGGACTGTGTTCTGGAGATCGGCCCCGGTATCGGGACTGTGACCCAGCGTCTGGCGGAAGCTGCCCGCCATGTGGTGGCAGTGGAGATTGACAAAAATCTGATACCGATTTTGGAAGAGACTTTGGGGGATTATGACAATATCACGGTCATCAACCAGGATATTTTGAAGATGGATATCCCGAAGCTGGTGGAAGAGCATAACGGCAAAAGGCCGGTGAAGGTGGTGGCTAATCTGCCCTATTACATCACCACACCTATTATTATGGGGCTGTTTGAGAGTCAGGTTCCTATTGACAATCTTACGGTGATGGTCCAGAAGGAGGTGGCCCAGAGGATGCAGGTGGGGCCAGGCAGCAAGGACTATGGCGCCCTGTCTCTTGCCGTGCAGTATTACGCAAAACCTTATCTTGTGGCCAATGTGCCTCCCAACTGTTTTATCCCCCGGCCAAATGTAGGATCCGCGGTGATCCGCCTCACCAGACATCAGGACCCTCCGGTGCGGACAGCGGATCCGGAACTTATGTTCCGGCTCATTCGGGCGTCTTTTAATCAGAGGAGAAAGACCTTGCAGAATGGTCTGAATAACTCTGCGGAACTGGATTACCCAAAGGAGATCATTGCAGAGGCCATAGACAGCCTGGGACTGCCGCCGTCGGTCAGGGGGGAGACCCTGACTCTGGAGCAGTTTGCCCGGCTGGCGGACTGGTTTGCAGCCTGTGATAACAGAAGTTTAGAACCAAAAACGCGTATCCCCGGGAGCTGAAGCCCGGAGGGATACGCGTTTTTTGCAGTCGGATCGTTATTTTGGCATCTTGGAGCAGGCAGCCTCGTCGGCAACTACCACCACATCGCTGTGGAGCTGAAGGATGGAAGCCGGAAGGCTGGGGGTCACAGGACCATGTACAGCCTTGGCCAGCGCGTCTGCCTTGTCCTCTCCGCTGACGATGAGAAGGATTTTCTTTGCCTTCATGATGGTCCCGATTCCCATGGTGTAAGCCTGCTTCGGAACATCATCGGCGCTGGCGAAGAATCTCTTGTTGGCGTCAATGGTGCTCTCGGTCAGGTTTACGCAATGGGTGATGGTTCCAAAGGTATCGTCCGGCTCGTTAAAGCCGATATGGCCGTTGCGGCCAAGTCCCAGAAGCTGTAGGTCAACGCCTCCCAGACCGGCGATGACGTTCTCATACCGCAGACACTCTTTTTCGGAGTCCGGCTCCATGCCGTTAGGAACATTGGTGTTGTCAAGGTTAATATTAATGTGTTTAAACAGAGTGTTGTACATAAAGTAGTAGTAGCTCTGGTCGTTATCCCTTGGAAGCCCCTTGTACTCGTCCAGATTCACGGATTTCACTTCGGAAAAATCCAGGTCGCCCTGGCTGTACCACTGGATCAGCTGCTTGTACGTTCCGATAGGAGAGGAACCGGTTGCCAATCCCAGCACACAGTCGGGTTTCATGATCACCTGCGCGGAAATAACATTAGCTGCCTTTCTGCTCATGGCATCATAGTCTTTTACCTGGTACACCCTCATAATAATTACCTCCATAAAAATTTTTTTATGCCTTTATAATTAATAGGATAACATTTTTATGTCATACTTTCAATGGGTATTTACATAGAATATAAACTAAAGGGGTGATGATATGTCTAATTATCGCAGATTGATTTCGTACATATATGCTTACGAGGGCGGAATAAAAGGAAAAAATGTGGGTTTTGCCAAATTGGAAGTGAGAAACGGGCAGTGTAAGATCCAGGTCAACGTAAGAAACGTATACATCGGGAACCAGGATACAGGGGTCTATCTCCTGTCCGGGTCCGAGGAGATACTGGTTGGAAGGATTTTTATCAGAAACGGGGCAGGGGAGTTCAGAGCTGTGGTAAGTGTGAGCAATGTGGCCGGCTCCGGACATAGCATTGACCAGTGCTATGGATTGACGGTCCACAACCTGTCGGATTCCTGGCAGTGTTACACTACGATCTGGGAGGACGCGGTGGCCCACGCCGCTGAAGTGGTTCTTGAGGAAGCCACTTCAGAGCGAGTGAAAAAGGAGGAGCCGGTGCAGGGGGCTGTGTCCAAGGCCGTGGAGGAGGAGATCGAGGTCCAAAGCCGGAAGGCCAAGGAGTCCAAAGTTCAGGAAGAGCTGCCATCGCCTTCTTCTGTTATACCGCCAGTGGAACAGGCGGGGGAGGAGATCCTGCGCCCTGGGGACATGGAAACAATGGAACTACGGCCTATGGAAGTGCTGCCTATAGGGAAAGAGTTAAAGGCGGCAGATCTGGGCAAGAATGGCAGTCAGGGGGAATCGGAGCTTACAGAGGAGAGACGGGAAGACCCGACTGTGGGAGAACATACAGGTGGCAATGGTACGGAGTCTTTGGAGGAGTCTGCAGCGGATCGGACAGAGCAGACGGGGGATGTGAGGAAGGAATCGGAATCGATGCAGGGCGGGCAGGAGGTAAAAGATCAGGGTCTTGCAGAGACAGAAGAACCGGAAGGACCACAGAGGATGGATCAAAGTCCGGACGTCGGTTTATGGAGAGAGGAGAACCACGATGATCCTGACGGGCCGGAACAGAACGGGCAGCTGCGGATGCAGTCAACGTCCCAGCAGGGAATGTCAAACAACAGCCAGCCACAGCCGGCTCGGTCGAATCAGTGGGGGCAGACAGGGATACTGTTTCCTCCTAACTGGTTTGCGCGGCCTAACAGACAGAGCCGGCCGGTTTCGTCTCCGTCCGGGCGTCAGATACATCCGGGCAGCGGGACGGGGGCTCGTCAGATGCCGGTGTCGGGGCCGGGGTTTTTCCGGCAGGAGGAGGTGCTGCAGCCTGTAGGGACATCTTCCCCCGGGGAGATTCCGTCATTAGCAGGCAGCTTTGCGCCGCAGCCCGGCCCTGCTGTTCAGAACCAGCCCCAGGGGTTCGGTGAGCCACATCCGGAACCCTTCGCTCAGAGTCAGCCCCAGGGTTTTGGCCAGGCACAGCCGGAACCGATTAATCAGCCCCAGAGTCAGCCGTCCGGCCAGTCTCAGAGTCAGGCGTCCGGTCAAGGCCAGGATCAGCCGTCCGGCCAGGGCCAGAGTCAACCGTCCGGTCAGGGTCAGAGTCAGGCGTCCGGTCAGGGCCAGAGTCAGCCGTCCGGTCAGGGTCAGAGTCAGGCGTCCGGTCAGGGCCAGAGTCAGGCATCCGGTCAGAACCGGAGTCAGCTGTCCGGTCAAGGCCAGAGTCAGCCATCCGGCCAAGGCCAGAGTCAGGCGTTCGGTCAGGGTCAGAGTCAGGCGTTCGGTCAAGGCCAGAGTCAACCGTGCGGTCAGGGCCAGAGTCAGCCATCTGGTCAGGATCAGGGCAAACTGTCCGACCAGATCCAGTCGCCCGTTCAGAATGAGCAGCCAGGCCATTCCCGTTCTGCTGCGGCGGAACAAAGCCGTCCGGCAAATACCATTGGGCCGGAATCCCATATATCCGAAGATGAGCCAAAGATTGACAATGTTTGGCAGAGGTTTTATAAAACCTATCCCAAAATACAGGCATTTGATTACAACGGCGGATGCGAGATACTTACCATAAAGCCTCAGGATATCGGTCTTCTTCCAAGGGAAACGTGGGGGTATGGGAACAACAGCTTTCTTCTGCATGGATATTACAACCACCGATATCTGATATTTGCCAGACTGAATAATCCAAAAGGTCGTCCCAGATATTTGCTGGGCGTTCCGGGCCATTATTTCAGCAATGAAAAATATATGGCGGCAATGTTCGGGTTCCCTAACTTTGTGCTGTCGAAGGTGCAGCCTACAGGGGACGACCGGTTCGGTTATTGGTACACCGACATTCGTCTGGGCTCGTAAAATCGACAGATATCTTTACGATCGCCATTTTCATTTCTTGGACTTTCGGTTATACTGTAAGAGAACATAAACATCACAAAAAGAGGAATCCTGCATGACAACAGAAGAAAAGTATATGAGAGAGGCCATCCGGCAGGCAAAGAAGGCCGCGGCCATCAATGAGGTTCCTATTGGGTGCGTCATCGTCTATGAGGAGAAGATCATCGCAAGAGGATATAACCGGAGGATCATCGATAAAAATGTGCTGGCCCACGCCGAGATTTCCGCCATCCGCAAAGCTTGTAAAAAGATGGGGGACTGGCGGCTGGAAGGCTGCACCATGTATGTGACCCTGGAACCGTGCCCCATGTGTGCCGGGGCCATCGTCCAGGCCCGCATCCCTAAAGTGGTCATGGGCTGCATGAACCCAAAAGCCGGGTGCGCGGGTTCGGTGCTGGATATGCTCCACCAGCCGGGATTCAACCATCAGGTGGAAACAGAGACCGGGATTTTAGGGGAAGAGTGTTCCGGGTTGTTGAAAAGTTTTTTTAAGGCGCTTCGTTTAAGCAGGAAGGTGGGAGTTGCTGATCATGTATAATTGAGTGAGTAAAGTCGGATTTAGTCGTAGGCCAGGGAGGGACGGGACATCTCTCCTTCTCTGACTGGCATCACGACAACCTCCGCCCTTTGCTCACTCAATAATACAGCAAGAGGCCCGATAACAATAACATATGGAAGCAGCCAGGGAAGCCGGATAAGATAATCTGCACCTTGACAAAAACATCTGTCCGGGGTATACTTAACAGGCTACCTAAGTCATAAAGCTTCCGTGCAGCCGGGGAGATAGCGGTGCCCTGTACCTGCAATCCGCTCTAGCAGGGGTGATGTCTCACCCCGGGCAGTTTACTGTGGAGCTGCCCTGTGTAAGTGGCGATGACGTTTGGGTCTTGCGCAACAGAACTCTGTGAACCGTGTCAGGGCAGGAATGCAGCAGCACTAAGCGGAATCTTCTGTGTGCCGCGAGGCAGCCTGGACTGAGTTAACTGCATAGGTAACGTCTGTGGTATCTGCACAAAGTGAGACGCACGGATTTAATTTTATAAAAGTATATCATCCGGGGAGACAAAGGCGTATTTGTCCCCCCGGAAGTTTTTTGTTAAGGAAAAGACTTTTCCCTTGCTCCCGTAAAACCTTTGTATTATAATTACAGAATGGAATTTGTAACTTTGTTGTAACATATCTTTGGGGGAAAGGAATGATGAAAACATGAGAGTAGGAATGTTGACCAGCGGAGGAGACTGCCAGAGTCTCAACGCCACCATGAGGGGAGTTGCAAAAGCACTTTACAGGATGTACGGCGACGATGTGGAGATCATCGGCTTTGAGGATGGCTACAGAGGGCTGATCTATGCCGATTACCACGTGATGAAGCAGTCGGATTTTTCCGGGATCCTGACAGAAGGCGGCACGATCCTGGGTACATCCAGGCAGCCCTTTAAACTGATGCGGGTGCCTGATGAAAACGGTCTGGATAAAGTCGAGGCCATGAAGCATACTTACAAAAAGCTGAAACTGGAGTGTCTTGTAGTGCTGGGAGGCAACGGCAGCCAGAAGACGGCCAACCTTTTAAGGGAGGAAGGCTTAAACATCGTATCCCTGCCAAAGACCATTGACAATGACCTTTGGGGAACAGAGATGACATTCGGTTTTCAAAGCGCGGTAAATGTAGCCACCAATGCCATTGACTGCATTCACACTACTGCGGCATCCCACGGACGGGTATTTATCGTGGAGGTCATGGGACACAAAGTAGGCTCCCTGACCCTTCATGCGGGAATTGCCGGAGGCGCGGACATCATTCTGATTCCGGAGATCCCTTACGATATCAACGTAGTGGTAGACGCCTTAAAAGAGCGCAACAGAAAAGGAAAACGTTTCTCCATACTGGCAGTAGCAGAAGGCGCTATTTCCAAAGAAGACGCCAAGCTTAGTAAAAAAGAATTAAAAGAGAAGAGAAAAAACGGAGTAGTTTATCCGTCCGTTGCCTACGAACTGGGGGCTCAGATCGAGGAGCTGACAGGCCAGGAGGTGCGGGTTACGGTTCCGGGCCATATGCAGAGAGGCGGAGAGCCCTGCCCCTATGACCGGGTTCTTTCCACCAGAGTCGGCGCGGCTGCTGCGAAACTGATCCAGAACAAGACATATGGATATATGGTCTGCATAAAGGATGGGGAAGTTGACAAGGTTCCTTTGGAGGAAGTGGCAGGCAAGTTAAAAACCGTAGACCCCAAGTGTTCCATGATAAAAGAAGCAAAGCTTATCGGCATTTGCTTCGGAGATGAGTAAAACCATACAGAGGTGAAACCATGTCTTACACGGCGCTTTACCGCAAATGGCGTCCTGCCGGATTTGCGGATGTAAAAGGTCAGGACCACATCGTTCAGACTTTGAAAAATCAGATAACATCAGGGCGCATAGGCCACGCTTACCTGTTTTGCGGCACCAGAGGCACCGGAAAGACCAGTATTGCCAAGATATTTGCCCGGGCGGTAAATTGTGAGGAGCCGGTGGATGGAAGTCCCTGCGGCCATTGCAGGATCTGTAAAAATATCGCTGCCGGCTCCTCCCTGAACGTGGTGGAGATTGACGCCGCCTCCAACAACGGCGTGGAGAACATCCGGGATATCCGGGAACAGGTGCAGTATCCGCCTACGGAAGGAAGATACCGGGTTTATATCATCGACGAGGTGCATATGCTGTCAACAGGGGCATTTAACGCATTGCTTAAGACCCTGGAGGAGCCGCCCTCCTATGTGATCTTTATCCTGGCCACCACAGAAGTTCACAAAATTCCGGTTACGGTGCTGTCCAGGTGCCAGAGATACGATTTTAAGCGGATCACCGTGGCCACCATCACTGACAGGCTTGCGGAGCTGTCCCGGGCCGAGAACATCCAGGTGGAGGAGAAGGCGCTGGGGTACATTGCCAGAGCGGCGGACGGAGCCATGAGAGATGCCTTAAGCCTGTTGGATCAGTGTGTTGCCTTTCATTTTGGAGAGCTTCTGACTTATGACCATGTGCTGGATATACTGGGAGCCGTTGATACAAAGATATTCAGCAAGATGTTCCGGTCAGTGACAGGGCAGAATACCACAGACTGCATTTATCAGCTGGAGGAATTGGTGATACAGGGAAGAGAGCTGGGGCAGTTTGTGACTGATTTTATCTGGTATATGAGAAATCTTCTGCTGACACAGACTACGGACAGCGGCGAAGCTGTCCTGGATATGTCGGCGGAGAATAGAAAGGCGTTGGAAGAGGACGCGAAGCTGGCGGACGGAGAGACCCTGATGCGGTACATCCGGGTATTTTCCGAGTTGTCTAACCAGATCCGTTATGCCAGCCAGAAAAGAGTCCTCATAGAGCTGGCATTTATAAAATTGACAAAACCGCAGATGGAGCACAATTATGACTCCATTATAGAGCGGCTGAATAAGATCGAGGAACAGCTGGAAGAGGGGATACCTGTGAATCCGGCGGCACTGAGCCGGATGGATCCCATGCAGGCAGGAATGGCAGCAGGGGAGGATGGAAGCAGTGCGGGGGTAGACGCGGCGTCTGTCAGGACTCCAGGATCATCCTCCCAGGGCGCGGCGTCCTATGAGGCGACGCCTCCGGCTTCGGTTACCCTGCCAAAGGGCCAGCTGGAAGACCTGCAGATGATACGCAATGAGTGGGGGAAGATAATCCGAAATCTGGGCGGCGTCATTCGCTCCAGTTTCCGGGATACCATTGTGGAGCCAAGCGGCGACAGCTGCCTCACAGTGGTATTTGCCAATATAGATAATTACGAGATCGGGAGGCGCCCCACTATCATGGGGGAGCTGGAAGAATATGTGAAGGAGACTTACAACAAGGAGATTTATTTTAAAACCAGGCTTTTAGGGACCGGGGAGCGGATAGATACCGTGTATGTAAGTGACGACGAATTGAAAAATCATATCCATATGGATATTACTATAGAAGACGATATCGGATAGATGAGAGGAGATTATTATGGCTAAGAGAGGCGGATTTCCGGGCGGTATGCCTGGCAACATGAACAATTTGATGAAGCAGGCCCAGAAGATGCAGAGGCAGATGGAGGAAACCACCAGAGAACTGGAAGCCAAAGAATATTCGGCGTCAGCAGGAGGTGGAGCCGTGACGGTGACCGTGTCCGGCAAGAAGGAAGTCACATCCGTTAAGATCGCCCCGGAGGCTGTGGACCCAGATGATGTGGAGATGCTGGAAGATATGATTATGGCTGCGGTCAACGAGGCGTTCCGCCAGATGGAAGAGGAATCAAACAGCGCCATGGCAAAACTCACCGGAGGCATGGGCGGAGGATTTCCGTTCTAATTATGGATTATTACAGCAATCAGATTACCAGATTAATTGAAGAATTGTCAAAACTTCCGGGTATTGGAGCAAAATCAGCTCAGAGACTTGCGTTCCACATTATTAATATGCCCAAGGAGCAGGTGGAACGGCTGTCAAATACCATGGTAAACGCAAAAGCCCAGGTCCGCTACTGTAAAGAGTGTTTTACGCTGACAGACCAGGATTTATGTCCCATATGCAGCAGTGGGAAACGGGACCACCAGACGATCATGGTGGTTGAGAATCCAAGGGATCTGGCTGCCTACGAGAAGACGGGAAAGTACGATGGCGTTTACCATGTACTTCATGGGGCTATTTCCCCCATGCTGGGAATCGGGCCGGGAGAGATCAAGCTGAAAGAGCTTATGCAGAGGCTTCAGGGCGATGTGAAGGAAGTTATCATTGCTACCAATTCCAGTTTGGAGGGGGAAACTACAGCCATGTACATCAGCAAGCTGATAAAGCCAACAGGGATCACAGTCAGCCGGATCGCCAGCGGTGTTCCGGTGGGAGGAGATTTGGAGTACATAGACGAGGTGACGCTGCTTCGGGCGCTGGAAGGGAGAGTACAACTGTAGCGGCAGCCGCCTTGCAAGAAGGGGCGCGGTTTTTGCGCTGACGGAGGAAACGATGGATAAATACGAGTTTAACATAAAAGTTGAACAGATTAAAAAAATGGTCAATAAAGAGGACTTCGCAACCGCCATGAAGATTGCTGATACTATAGATTGGCGGCGGGTGCGCAATGCCAACCTCTTGTCAACTATCTCCCAGGTATACGAAAAGAACGAGCAGTATCAGGAAGCAAAGGAAGTGCTGCTTCTGGCGTTTGAGAGAGCTCCCATTGGAAAAAGGTTCCTTTATAAACTTACGGAGCTGGCCTTGAAGGAAGGGAGTATAAGGGAGGCAGAGGACTACTACCAGGAATTCTGCGAGCTGGCGCCGGAGGATACCCGGCAGTATATTCTGCGGTATTTGATATTGAAAGAAAAGCGGGCGTCCCAAGACCAGCTGATCCAGGCTCTGGAGCGGTATATCAACGCGGAGCTGGATGAGAAGTGGATGTATGAGCTGGCAAACCTCTATGCCAAGGCCGGAAGGATCGATGCCTGTGTCCAGCTGTGCGATAAGATGATCTTGTTGTTTGGCGTCGGGACTTATGTGGATAAGGCCACAGAATTAAAGCAGCAGTATGGGCAGTCAAACAATTTTCAGAGACCGACAGCTCAGACGCCGGCGCGCAATACTTACGGCGGAAATGTTATACAGATGCCTAGGGTATCTGCTTACAGCGGAAACTGGCAGAATTCCGGCAACGAACAGGAAACGGCCGGTCCTGCGGGCTATGGGACAAATAATGGTTCTGGGACGTCGTATGGTCCCGACAATAATTATGGGACAGGGGCAGGCTATGGTACCGGGGGCAGTTATGCAGGGGACCAGAGCTATGGCCCTGAAAGCAGTTATGGCCAAGGGCCAGACTACAGCTCCGGGACCGGCTATGGCGTGAACCGGGATTATAGCCAGGAAACAGCGGGTTACGGCTCTCAGGTAAGTTATGGAGTGGAAAACAGTTATGGTTCCCAGGAAACTTATGGGGCAGAAGGCGGTTATGTTTCCCAGGCTGGCTATGGAACGGAAAGCAGTTATGGTTCCCAGGAGAACTATGGAACGGAAAACGGCTATGGTACCCAGGGGGGTTATGTAGCGGGAAATGGCTATGGTACCCAGGGGGGTTATGTAGCGGAAAATGGCTACGGCTCCCAAGGAGGGTATGAAACGGAAAATAGCTATGGTATCCAGGGGGGTTATGGAGCGGAAGGCGGTTACGGTTCTCAGGAGAGCTATGGAACGGAAGGTGGTTACGGCTCTCAGGAGAGTTATGGAATGGAAAGCGGTTACGGCTCTCAGGAGAGTTATGGAGCAGAAGGCGGTTATAGCTCCCAGACTGGTTATGGAACAGAAAGCCGTTATGGTTATCAGAAAGGTTATGGAGCGGAAGGCGGCTATGGCGCCCCGGGGGGTTACGGAGTAGAGAACGGTTACGGCTCCCCGAAAGGCTATGGAGTGGAACATAATTATGGTTCTCAGAAGGGAGATGGGGGATACATGAGCTATGGCCCCCAGGGCGCTCCGGGACCGGGTTATGTGCCTTCTGAAAACTATGGGGCCGGGACCGGTTCTGGCGTACCCAGTCCATCTTATGGAAGCGATGAAGATTATGGCATGGAAGCGGGCAATGGTTATATTCAGGATTCCCATTACGGCGGCAGAGAGTATATGCCCTATGGAAGCGGAGACGCCTATGGTACGGAAGAGACTTATGACAGCGGAATAGATTATGGCGCCCCAGAGGATTATCCAGATAGTCATGACTATGACCAGGTACCATGGCAGGAACCAGAGGGGGAGATAGCCAGGCAGAGGCCGGCCGGTTATGGGCATAGAGAATATGGGTATGCCAATCCCCATGGAGGTTATCCCCAGGCCGGACCTTATGTTGTGGATGAAGAGATGATGGCAAATCTGCACCAGGCAGCAGCTGAAAAAGAACTTGCGGCAGAGATGTCCAGAATTTCCACGGAGGAGTATGCAGAGCCGCAGCCAGTGTCCAATCAGACCAGAGTATTTCGGGGAAAAAATAATATAAGGATCCTCCGGCCAAGAGAGGAGGAGGAAAAGATCTATTATCCCCGCTCTTATACGACCCACCACATGATAATTGAAGCCGAAACTGCCCGGGAAGGGTTTGAGATGGCTGTGGAAGAGTTGAAAAAGGTTCATCAGGAAACCGGCGTGAATAATGCGGTCATCAAGATTTCCGGACGCAAGCTAAGTAAAAGAGGAATCTTTAATGTCTCTGATAAGCTGTCAGGAAAAGATCTGATCGTGGAGGAGGCGGGCGATCTGACCCAGAGGGATCTGGAAGAATTGCAGATGCTTTTGGAGCGGGATGAGACAGGCATGATCGTAGTTCTCATCGACACTCCCCATCAGATCGTGGAATTGCACCAGCAGAATCCCGGTTTTATAAATCTGTTCAAGTGTATTGGTCCGGAAACATATGAGGAGGAGCCAATACATCAGGCAGAGAATCAGGTTCATGAGGAACCCTCCACCATAGAAGAAAGCCCTGTTCCGGAACCTGCGACAGACACGGAGGCAGAGCAAACACTTCGGGAGGCAGACCCGGAGACAGGATCCCAGGCCCAGCCGGAAGAGGAACCAAAAGAAGAGACATTGCCGTCTCCGTTGGAGAAGGATCCCCATGTGGATATAACTTCTCAGGCGCTTCAGGAAGAGAAGACGATACAGGAATCTGCGGATAGTCAGGAGGCAGAAAAAGAGCCTGAAAAAGAGCCTGAGGATCTGCCTGAACATTCAGGTGGAAAAGACGAAATTTCGGAGAAAGTCCACGAGCCCAAGGACGATTCGGATACCCCGCGGGAGTATGAGGATGAGTCATATTCGGAGGAAGAACATCCGGAAGAGGATTATTCAGAAGAAGATTATCCGGACGAAGATTACCCGGACGAAGATTACTCGGACGGGGATCAATACCAGGAAGAGAACGGGTTCCAGGATGTGGAGCCGGATGGTGAAGAATATGACGAGTCCTTTGACGAGGAGGCATACGACGATCAGGAGTATGAAGAGCCGGAACCTGTGGATGATGATGAGGAGCTGGGAATTGACGCGTTTGCGGATTATGCGGTGCAGTATGCCAGCGATATCGATTGCAGTATCACCGGTAAGAGTCTGCTTGCGTTATACGAGCGGGTGGAAGTTATGGAAGAGGACGGAATCCCACTAACCAGGGCTAATGCGGAAGATATGATCGAAGAGGCTGCGGATAAAGCTGAGAAACCATCCCTTGGCGGACTAATAAAGGGAGTGTTTTCTTCTAAATATGATAAAGATGGTTTGCTGATTTTAAAGGAAGAGCATTTCGTGTAGGAAAGAGAGGATCAGATGAACACTCGATTGATCGCGTTAGATTTGGATGGTACGCTTCTGGATGACCAGAAGCGTTTGCCTGAGAGGAACAGGAAGGCTTTGGAGGCGTGCGTTTCCAAAGGGATTTACGTAGTCCCATGTACCGGGCGTACAGCAGCCGGGATACCGGAGGTCATAAAGGAGATTCCAGGTATACGTTTTGGGATCACAGTAAACGGCGGTATGCTGGTAGATATGCAGGAAGACCGGATTTTGGATGAGAAACTGCTTTCCCCACAGATTGTAGTGGAGATTTACGAGCTTTTAGAGGAATATCATGTAATGTGCGACGCATATATTCAGGGAGACGGATTTTCTGAACGGTATTGCTTTGAGCATATGGATGAGTATGCAATTCCCGTCCTGGTGCAGGAGCTGGTCAAAAAAACTCGTGTACCTATTGATAATATGAAAGAGTATATCAGAAAACGCAACTGCATGGTAGATAAACTGAATCTTTTTTTTGATGACAAAGACCAGAGGGCTCAGGTTCGCGGGAGACTGATGGAAAGAGGGGATATATTGGTCAGCTCTTCATTTCCTTTTAACCTGGAGATCAATGGTCCCGGAGCTTCCAAAGGAGAGGGGATTCTCCGTCTGGCGCAGATTCTTGGCGTAAGAGCGGAGGAGACGATGGCTTTTGGAGACGGAGAAAACGATCTGTCTATGATGGAGAAAGCCGGAATCAGTATTGCTATGGAAAATGGAGAGGCTTCTATACAGGAAAAAGCAGATTATATAGCGCCATGTAATAATGATGCCGGGGTGGCGCAGATGCTGGAAAAGATGGTCCTTTCCTGACAATGATGAGGAGCCTATGAAAAATTGGTTTGAGATAATAATAGGAATATATTTGCTGGGGATGATCCTATATGGTCATTACAGGGGGGCTATACGTATGGCAGTTTCCATGGTGGCATTTATTGCCACCTTCCTTATTGTTCATATCGCTATGCCCTCTATGACGGTATTTGTAAAAAATCAGACACCGATTTATGGGTGGATACAGGAAAGCCTCAAAGATGCCTTGATACCTGAGGAAAACGGGGAAGAACTATTTGATGAGAGAGAGATTCTGGGTAATCTGAATTTGCCGCAGGAAGTTCAGGAACTTTTGCTGGAACATCATGAGGTTGATCTTTACAACGCCCTGGGGATCCATACATTTGCAGAGTATGTAAGTGATTATGTAGCCGGATTGATCGTCCGGGCTGCAGGCTTTGTTATTTTATTTTTTGTAGTGTATGTGGTTGTACATGTACTTATGCGATGGCTGGATCTGATGGCTAGGCTTCCTATTGTATCCGGTGTAAATAAACTGGCAGGCGCCTTGTTAGGGGGGATTCAGGGACTGTTTTTCGTCTGGCTGTTCCTTTTGCTGGTAATGGCGTTTTCCAGAAGCGGCTGGGCAAGCCAGGTGATAACCCAGATTGAATCCAGCAAATGGCTGTCTTTTTTATATCATTACAATGTTTTGTCCAGATTAGTGCTTGGGTTTATAAAAGGGATATTCTGATATTAAAGAGGTAAAAAAGTTCAAAAAAATAGCAGATATCCCTTGACATTTCCTGCATGAAATGGTATAGTTAATTCCGCTGTAAGAAATACGGCAGATATTTTTAATAATAATAAAAAAATGATAAAAAAGTTGTTGACAAAGCAGAAACGATATGATATAGTAAATGAGTTGCTGCTG
>CAJUPQ010000011.1 GCA_910588505.1 uncultured Hungatella sp.
GAAGACTACATTTTATCAGGTTTTAGAAAATTTCAAAAGTTGTAAACTGGTGTTTGTTTTTATACAAATACTTGTGAATTGGGGGCTTTGTGGTATAATTAGGATGTGGTTCTGACAGACACGAATAAAAGCAGATAATAGATAGCAAAGGAGATAAAACCTATGGACAGAATGGTTGGCACTGTATCGCGAGGAGTTCGCGCGCCGATTATCCGGCAGGGAGACGATCTGGCGCAGATCGTCGTAGATTCCGTATTGACGGCGGCAGAAAGCGAGAGATTTCAGATTCAGGATAAGGATGTGATCGCCGTCACAGAGGCTGTTGTAGCCCGGGCTCAGGGAAATTATGCCACCACAGAACAGATAGCCGCGGATGTAAAGAAAAAATTCGGTGACGACACCGTAGGCATTTTGTTTCCTATCTTAAGCAGAAACCGTTTCGCCATCTGCCTCAAGGGTATTGCCATGGGCTGTAAAAAGGTTGTCCTGATGCTCAGCTACCCTTCGGACGAGGTGGGGAATCATCTTATTGACCTGGATATGCTGGATGAGAAAGGGGTTAACCCCTGGAGCGACGTGCTGACAGAGGAGAAGTACCGCCAGCTGTTCGGATATCAGAAGCACTATTTTACGGGCGTTGACTATGTGGATTACTACAAACAGCTTATTTTGGATGCCGGAGCGCAGGTGGAGGTTATCTTTGCCAATAATGCCAAGGCTATCCTCCAGTATACGGACTGCGTGCTTACCTGCGATATTCACAGCCGCCAGAGGACCAAGAGGATCTTAACAGCCGGCGGGGCGAAGAAAGTGTACTGCCTGGACGAGATCCTGACAGAGAGCGTGGACGGAAGCGGATATAATGATAAGTACGGCCTGCTGGGGTCCAATAAAGCCACGGAGGATTCCGTAAAGCTGTTCCCTATCCGGTGCCAGGAGATGGTGGATCGGATCCACAGTCTGATGACGGAAAAGACAGGTAAGAATGTGGAAGTCATGATCTATGGCGACGGAGCCTTTAAAGATCCGGTAGGTAAGATCTGGGAGCTGGCCGACCCGGTGGTTTCCCCGGCCTACACCCCGGGGCTTGAGGGCACGCCCAATGAGGTAAAGCTGAAATATCTGGCTGACAACGATTTCGCGTCCCTGTCAGGGGAGGCGTTAAGAGAAGCCATCAAGGGCTATATTAAGGAAAAGGATGAAAAGGCGGTAAACCTTAAGGGTACTATGGCAACCCAGGGGACTACGCCCAGAAGGCTGACAGACCTGATCGGGTCTCTGGCGGATCTGACCAGCGGAAGCGGGGATAAAGGGACGCCCATCATCTATATTCAGGGATATTTTGATAATTATACGAAGTAAGTCCCTCAAAACCCCTTGCATTTCCAGGAAATATCTGATAAAATACTAATCCGTGACACATAAATCCTTGCTCCCGGAGCTGAAAACGGGGGCCAGAGACCAGAAGGAGGTAAGAAACTATGAACAAATATGAATTAGCAGTTGTTCTTAGCGCAAAACTCGAAGATGATGAGAGAGCCGCAGCCATTGAGAAGGTACAGGGATATATCACCCGCTTCGGTGGCACAGTGACTAACGTTGATGAATGGGGTAAGCGGAGACTTGCTTACGAGATTCAGAAGATGAAAGAGGGCTTCTACTACTTCATCCAGTTCGAGTCTGATTCCGTTTGTCCTAACGAAGTGGAAGCTCACGTTCGGATCATGGAGCCGGTTATCAGATACTTATGCGTAAGACAGGATGCATAGTCGATAGAGAAAGAGGATCGTATGAATAAAGTAATCTTAATGGGCAGACTGACCAGAGACCCGGAAGTAAGGTATTCCCAGGGCGAGCGCTCCATGGCTATCGCAAGGTACACCCTTGCGGTGGACAGAAGAGGACGCAGAAACCAGGAGGGCAGCGAGCAGACCGCGGACTTTATTCCCTGCGTGGCCTTTGACAGGGCAGGGGAATTTGCGGAGAAGTACTTCCGTCAGGGTATGAGAGTCCTGATTTCAGGGCGCATCCAGACTGGCAGCTACACCAACAGAGATGGACAGAAAGTATATACGACGGAAGTGATCATAGAAGAGCAGGAGTTCGCTGACAGCAAGAACGGGTCAGGAGGCGGTACAGGCGGAGGATACGGCGGCGGTTATCAGCAGCCGGCTTCCAGACCGGAGCCTGCCAGCGCCATCGGCGACGGATTCATGAATATTCCGGACGGAGTCGAGGACGAGGGGCTTCCGTTCAACTAGGCGAAAACCGCGACATATCATAATAAGGAGGTACAAGCTCATGGCTTTTAATAAAAATGACAAACCGGACGGCGCAAAAGTAAGAAGACCCGGCGGTATGCGGAGAAGAAAAAAAGTTTGCGTATTCTGTGGTGAGAAGAACGGCGAGATCGATTACAAGGATACCAACAAGTTAAAGAGATATGTATCCGAGAGAGGCAAGATCCTTCCCAGAAGGATCACCGGCAACTGCGCAAAGCATCAGAGAGCTTTGACCGTGGCTATTAAGAGAGCCCGCCATATCAGCCTTATGCCATATACCATGGAGTAAGATTTACAGAGAAAAGGCCCGGAGATACTGGTTTTCCGGGCTTTTTTTGGTTTCCAGATCATATAGACGAATGTTAGCGGGTGTGGTATAATAAAAAGACGTTAAGCAGCGCCCATGTGAAAAAGGAGAACCATCCATGAATACAGGAAAAAAAATAACCGGCCAGTTGGGGCTTTATCTTCAATGGCCATTACTGCTTTCCATCATGATCGTTGTGATGAACACAGTTATTGTCATTATAGATGCCACAGCCGGTCTTGCCATGCTGGGGTTTACTGTGATCTACCTTATCATAGCCATTTTTCTATATGTTTACAAGAGGAAGGGCATCATGGCCGGTCTGGTGGAGTTTTCGGCTGATTACGCGTGGATACAGCGGAAATTATTGATGGATCTGCATATACCCTATGCCATTGTAGATGAAAGCGGCCGCATCCTGTGGACCAACACCCAGTTTTCCAAGATCATAAAACAGGAAAAGGGGAGTATCAAGACCATCACCGCCATGTTTCCGGATGTGACGAAGGAGTATCTTTCCGAACTGCAGGAAAGCACCAGCATCCACAGCACCTTTGGGGACAGCCTTTACCAGGTGGAATTAAAACCCATCGTCATAGAGAAGGATGACATCAAACCGGGGACCGGATCTACGGTGCTTCCAAAGGATAAGCCGCTCATAACCGTCTATCTGTTTGACGAGACCCAGATCCTGCGCTTAAGCCAGGAAGTCAACGACCAGAAGATGGTAGCCGGGCTTATTTACCTTGACAACTACGAGGAGGCGCTGGCCAGCGTGGAGGAAGTGCGCCGCTCCCTTCTCATGGCCCTCATAGAGCGGAAGATCAGCAAGTATATCAGCAGGATGAACGGCATTGTGAAGAAGATGGAAAAGGACAAATATTTCTTTGCCATCAAGAATAAGTATGTGGAAGAACTGCGGGAACAGCGCTTTTCCATTCTGGAGGAAGTAAAAGCCGTGAACATCGGCAACGAGATGTCCATAACTTTAAGCATCGGCCTTGGCCGCGGCAGCGACACCTACAGCCAGAATTATGAGCTGGCCCGCATGGCCATGGATATGGCTCTTGGCCGCGGCGGCGACCAGGCGGTATTAAAGGAGCAGGATAAGATCGAGTACTTTGGCGGCAAGTCCCAGCAGCAGGAGAAGACCACACGGGTCAAGGCCAGGGTCAAGGCTCATGCTCTTCGGGAACTGATCGAGACAAAGGACAACCTGATGATTATGGGACATAAGCTGGGAGATGTGGATTCCTTCGGCGCGGCCTTAGGGATCTACCGCATTGCCACGTCTCTGAATAAAAAGGCTCATATTGTCATCAATGACATCACCTCATCGGTCCGTCCCATGATGGAGCGCTTTTTAAATAATCCGGATTACCCGGACGATCTGTTCCTCACAGGAGACAAGGCCTGTGATCTTGTAGATGCCAATACGGCTCTGGTTGTGGTGGACGTAAACCGCCCCAGCATCACCGAGGCCCCGGAACTTCTCACCCTGGCCAAGACCATCGTGGTCCTGGATCACCACCGCCAGAGCAGCGAGATCATCACCAACGCGGTGTTGTCCTATGTGGAGCCCTACGCGTCCTCTGCCTGCGAGATGGTGGCAGAGGTATTGCAGTATATTGCGGATGACATCAAGATCAAGCCCCAGGAGGCGGACACCATGTATGCCGGTATTGTGATCGACACCAACAATTTTAACAACCAGGCAGGGGTCCGTACCTTTGAGGCGGCGGCATATTTAAGGAGGTGCGGAGCCGATATTGCCAGGGTGCGCAAGATGTTAAGGGAGGAGATGGCCGACCACAAGGCCAAGGCAGAGGCGGTCAGCCAGGCGGATGTGTACCAGGGTGCCTTTGCCATCAGCGTATGCCCGTCAGAAGGGATTGAGAACCCCACCATCGTGGCGGCCCAGGCAGCCAACGAACTTTTGGAGATCAAAGGCATCAAGGCCTCTGTGGTCATGTCAAAATATAACAACACCATATATCTGAGCGCCCGCTCCATCGACGAGGTGAACGTTCAGGTAATGATGGAGCGGTTAGGCGGCGGCGGACACAGGACCGTGGCGGGAGCGCAGCTGCCGGGGGCTACTGTGGAAGAGGCCAAAGAGAGAGTAAAACACGTTATTAAAGAGATGATAGAGAAGGGAGAAGTCAGTTAACATGGAGATCGTGTTATTAGAAGATGTAAAAGCACTGGGAAAAAAGGGAGAGATCGTTAAGGTCAACGAGGGGTACGCCAGAAACTTTATCCTGCCGAAAAAGCTGGGAGTGGAGGCAAACTCAAAGAATTTAAACGACTTAAAGCTTAAGAAGGCCAATCAGGAGAAGATCGCAGCCAAGCAGCTGGCAGAGGCTAAGGAGCTGGGGGAGAAGCTGGAGAAGGCTTCCATAACCCTGTCCATCAAAGCAGGGGATAACGGCAAGGCCTTTGGGTCCGTGTCCGGCAAGGAGATCAGCAAAGCGATCCAGGACCAGTTGAACCTGGAGATCGACAAGAAGAAGCTGGTGCTTCCGGAACCCCTAAAGACCTTTGGAACTCATGAGGTTCCCGTTAAGCTTCACAAGGATGTGACGGCAAAGCTGTCCGTTAAGGTTACGGAGGCCTGACAGCTTATCTTTTAAGGTAGTCTACAGGGAGCAGAGAAAATGGAGAACAGAATGGACGAAGCCCTCATCAAACGTGTCCTTCCCCACAGCATTGAGGCGGAGCAGTCGGTGATCGGTTCCATGCTTATGGACAGAGAGGCCATTATCGCGGCATCCGAGATCGTGACTGGGGAAGATTTTTACCAGCATCAGTATGGTATCATGTTTGAATCTATGACAGAGTTGTTTAATGAGGGGAAACCGGTTGATTTAGTGACCCTTCAGGACCGCTTAAAGGAAAAGGACGTTCCTCCGGAGGTCAGCAGCCTGGAATTTGTCAGGGATATCATCACCACGGTTCCCACGTCGGCCAATGTAAAGTCCTATGCCAATATTGTCCGGGAAAAGGCGGTGCTTAGAAGGCTTATCAAGGTAAATGAGGAGATTGCCAACGACTGTTATCTGGGCAGGGAATCCCTGGAGACGATCCTGGCGGACACGGAGAAAAAGATCTTTGATCTACTCCAAAGCCGTAGTTCCGGAGATTTTGTCCCGATCCGCCAAGTGGTGCTCAATGTGCTGGAGAATATTGAGAGGGCCTCAAAGACCAAGGATACGGTCACAGGCGTTCCCACAGGATTCATTGACCTGGACTACAAGACATCCGGGTTTCAGCCCTCGGACTTTATTCTGATCGCGGCCCGGCCTTCTATGGGAAAGACGGCCTTTGTCCTGAACGTGGTGGATCATGTGACTGTGAGGAGAGGAACTCCCTGCATGGTATTCAGCCTTGAGATGTCCAAGGAACAGCTGGTAAACCGTATGTTGTCTATGGAGTCTAATGTGGATTCTCAGAAATTAAGGACAGGCACTCTGACCGATTCTGACTGGGACGCTGTGGTGGAGGGCGTCGGCGTTATCGGCAGTTCCAAGCTGATCATTGACGACACGCCGGGGATCTCCATCACAGAGCTGCGCTCCAAGTGCAGGAAGGCCAAGTTAGAGCATGACATAGGCATTGTCATCATTGATTATCTTCAGCTGATGACAGGAAGCGGCGGCAGGGGCAGCGACAATCGGCAGCAGGAGATCTCCGAGATCTCCCGCTCCTTAAAAGCCCTTGCCAGGGAACTGCAGGCCCCGGTGGTGGCCTTGTCCCAGTTAAGCCGGGCCTGTGAGACCAGAACAGACCACCGCCCTATGCTCTCGGACCTTCGAGAGTCGGGAGCCATCGAGCAGGACGCGGATGTCGTCATGTTTTTATACCGTGACGATTACTATAATAAAGATTCAGAGATGAAAGATATGGCGGAGGTCATCATCGCAAAACAGCGTAACGGTCCTATCGGGACTGTGAACCTGGTGTGGATGCCTCAGTACACAAAATTTGCCAACGCAGTCAGGCAGCCGGGACAGTAGATGTCCCGGTTTTTTATTTTCTTGGCATATTATTCCGATTCGGTTCATATGATAATAATAAGATTCACCCCCATAGGGGCAGAGAGTATACGTTTTCCATGGATATGGAGACAAAAGGAGAGGATGTTATGGCTGAGGTACATTATTTTATATCAGATGCATCGAAGCAGGTAGATGTGGAGTCTCATGTTCTCAGATACTGGGAGGACGAGCTGGACCTGGAAATACCGAGAAACGATATGGGACACCGGTACTATACGGAATACCATATCCGCTTATTTCGTCAGATAAAGGAGTTGAAGGAAAAAGGATACCAGCTAAAGGCGATAAAGAATGCGTTGAATAAAATGGCAGGTGCTGTGGAGGAGATTACCATCACCGAAGATTATATGGAGGAAGACATGAAGGCAGCTTGGAATGAGGGGCCGGCAAGAGAGAGGACAGGGAAAGCGGGTCCAAAGGAAGAGAGACCGGCAGGCGGACAAGCCGGGGAAGCGCTAAGAGAGAGACTGAAGGAAGTAGCCATGAAGAAAGCTCCGGAGGCAGACAGGACGGAGCCGCCTAAGGTTAAGAAAAGCGCGGCTCAGGAGAGCAAGCCCGTACCGGAGCAGCAGAGGACTGAGCAGAAGGATAAGGCAGCCAAAGGTAAACTTAAGCCTCAGGGAAACGTCCAGGGAAGCGTTCAGGAAAACTCCGATGCTTCGCCGCACTCCCAGACAGGAACACTTCCAAGTCCGCCCCAGCCCAATGTCCGCAGCCAGGAGATGACTGCCCGCAAACCGGACAACGGGGAGTTGAACGCCGAGAAGATGGCCAGATTCCAGAGTGTTATGAATCATATCATCGGGCGGGCCATGGACGCTAACATGGACAGGCTTGCCCGGGAAGTCAGCGATACGGTCAGCGAGGACGTGACGGACAAGGTGATGAAAGAAGTGGAATATCTGATGCGGGTCAGCGACGAGAAGGAGGAGGAACGTTTCAAGCAGCTGGACGAGACGATCCGGGCCTATCAAAGGCAGGGAAAAGGCCGCGCCGAAGCCGCCGCGACCAAGATTCCCTTTTTCAAGAAGAAAAAATTCGCAAAAAGCGGGAAGAAGCTGTTTTAACCCGTGGGACGACAGGCATCCACAAAGCTCTTAAAGAGAAGGGCAGCGGCCCTGTCCTGTTCCCACAGGTACTCCGGATGCCACTGGACCGCTAAAAGCCATGGATATTCCGTCATTTCCAGTCCTTCGGTCAGACCGTCGGGGGCTGTGGCGCAGGCAGTTAGGCCGGGGGCCAGATCTTTGACCGCCTGATGATGCATGCTGTTTACCTTCAGGGAACCGCAGCCGCAGACCCGGGCCAGCAGACTTTGGGGGGCCAGGGCTACGGTGTGGGACGGCATGTTATAGTCATAGGGCTGTCTGTGGGCCAGGGGAAAGGCCGGTTCCTGTCCTGGTCCATGGCAAAACTGGCTGGGGATATCCTGGTATATGGTTCCGCCCAGCCCCACATTGATGATCTGGATCCCCCGGCAGATACCAAGGATAGGTTTTTTGACAGCCATGACATGGGAGAGCAGGGACAGTTCCATGGCATCCCGCTTTGAGGACACGCTGCCGCATTGACCATGGGTCTCCTCTCCGAAGAGAAAGGGGTGGGGATCAGGGCCGCCGGTAAAGAGAAAGCCGTCAAACATGCTGGTGATCTGGCTGTAATCTTCCATGGCAGGCTCCAGGGGAAGCATGACCGGGATGGCTCCGGCAGCGGTCAATGCCTTTAAGTAGGTGGGGCGGAGAAAGGCGTCCTGGCTGTCTGTGTTGTGACCCGGGGTCAGGCCGATAACAGGTTTGTTCATAGAATCTCCTTTCGGAAACAGAATCGTCAAAAAATAAATGCCTCTTCCTAAAAGGGAAGAGGCATTTTAAGTATATCGGATGGATATTCTTAAGCTTCGCTGATAGCGCCGGTTGGGCAAGCGCCTTCGCAAGCGCCGCAGTCGATGCAGGCGTCAGCGTCGATCACATACTGACCATCTCCCATAGAGATAGCGCCTACAGGACACTCGCCTTCGCAGGTGCCGCAGGATACACAAGCATCACTAATAACACGTGCCATAATTCTTACCTCCTTATATTCTATCATGTGTGTAATCATTTTATACCATAATCCGTGAATATTCAAGAGGAAATTGCAGGAGCGATTGTTTAAAATTGAAAGCAATTCCAAATGGAATTATTTTTCATAAGAATACAGATACTAAGGATGGTAACAGTTCAGATAACCCTTAAACTGTTATTAAGGATGATCTCTGCAGTTATATGCAGGATTCTTTACTTGCCAAGTTTTGGGAAAAGTATTATAGTAGTATCAGTACATGGAAAGGAGGAGTTACCCATGCAGATCAATAAAGAAATGCTGATTGGTCAGCTGGTGCAGATGGACGAGCTGATCCCCCAGATGCTGATGGGTGCCGGAATGCACTGTTTAGGATGTCCGTCCGCACAGGGCGAGAGCCTGGAAGAAGCGTGTTATGTTCATGGAATCGACTGCGATGACCTGGTATCCAAGATGAATGAGATCCTGGCCGACCGCTGATCTTAGACAGGGATAAAAGCATCATAAAGAGCCGCCTGCGCTTTCGCAGGCGGCTTTTTTAGAAGGAGGAAGAAAACCTGTCAAAAAGAGGAGAACACCTGAAGGGCCTTATCCTGGCAGATAACCTCATAATGTTCCAGATAATAAGCCTCGCTGGCATACTCGTGGTGAACCTTGGTTCCGTACTCGGCAAGTACATTGCAGGCGCGGCTGAATGCCAGGGAATCGCTGTCGTCATTTTTTATGACCAGGAAGTACTGGGAGGTATCCGGTTTTTTGTAGAGGGTGTTAACGCCGTCAAAAATACTTTTCACGGCCCGGGCGGCTTCTGATATCATGTCCAGGCTGTCAAAGGAATAGATCCGCAGGGAGGGAGCATCTGCCTGTGCGTCCCCCTCGCCTCCGGCCAAGGTGTTGTCCGAGATCAGGGAAGAGAGATGGTCCCCCAGCAGCTTGGACAACCCGTCCGCGCCCTCCAGCAGCTCACTTGCCAGGTTGGACAGCAGATTGGCGGGAACATCGTTGCATGGCGAAAACTTGGAAAAACGGGTATCCAGTTCTTCTGGGTCCTCGATCTTGGTGATTACCAGCATGATGCTCTCATTGGAAAGGGGGATGGCCTCCACCATCAGCGGGATATCCTCCGCCTCAAACCCCACCTCATTGGACGCCTTTTGTATCATCTCGCGAAACAGGCCCCGGGCCTTCTCGCCTCCATATGCCAGCTCTCCCAGATTAAGATTGCGCACGCTTAAGTCAAAGCTGGTAAGAGTACACCGGATCTGATTATCATTTATACGTTCTATTTTCATTTAGGATCACTTCCTTTTCAATACGGTTCAAATCATTCAACCATACTATACTATAGAATACGGTCAAATGGCAATTGCTATGTAAGAAATTTTTGAAAAAATTTATAGAAATATAAAATAATCGTTGCCAAAACCCGAAAAGTGTATTAAGATACTACCATAAGAGATGATATTGGACAAAGGAGGTGAGCTGATCGAGAACACCGTTCTGTTTGGAAAATATCAGTTGATACGCACCTTAGGGCAGGGACAGAGAGGAACCGTATACCTGGCATACCATCAGGAGTTAAAGGAATACCGGGCCATCAAGCAGGTTCCAAAGTCGTCAGCCGGATATGAGCAGTTTAAGAGGGAAGCCCTTCTTCTGACTTCCTTGAGCCATCCGGGTATCCCCTTGGTGTATGATCTGGAAGAAGATTGCAGCAGCAGTTATCTCATTGAAGAATATCTTGAGGGAGATACTCTCTTTGACCTGGTGAAAAGCCAGGGATATCTGAACCAGGAGACAGTCCTTGCTATAGGGATTCAAGTCTGTGACCTGGTGCATTACCTGCATTCCGCAGGAGAAACCCCTATTTTGTATTTAGACCTGCAGCCCAAGAATCTGTTATATTGTCATGGGTATGTAAAATTGTTGGATTTTGACCACGCTGGCCCTGTCTACGAGGCCAACGAGTCATTGTTTCGGTACGGAACCCCGGGTTTTTGCGCGCCTGAACAGAGGACGGGAGGCGCGCTGGGAACCTACACTGATATCTATCAGATCGGAGCTCTTCTATACTATCTTTCAACAGGGCACGTAAAAGACGGGACAAGCCCCATACAGGATACGGCCCTTGGCAGAATCATCGAAATCTGCGCGCGGGAAGACAAGACCCGCCGCTATCCATCAATCCCGGAATTAAAACAGGAATTAGAAACACTATATTTGCGGACAGGTGTTTTCAAAGACAATCCATCGTCATCTCTTATACTGGCTCTGGCAGGGAGCCGTCACGGCGTGGGTACAACCCATCTTGCCATAGGTCTGGCCAGTTATCTGGAACAGGCCGGCTATCAAACGCTTTACGAGGAAAGGAATCCGTCAGGCGACGTTCAGGCCATGGCGCTTCGGTGCGGAAGCGTTAAAGACTCCTATGGTATTTATCAGGTAAACCAGATTCCCATGAAACCGTATTACGGGGAAGCTGTGTACCTAAGGCCGGTACACTATCCGGTGGTCATCCGCGATTATGGTATAGAATGGAAAACGGTGCGGGAAGACCGGGATATGAAGGCTTTGTGGCTGGTACATGGAGGAAAATGGTGGGAGCAGGACGCGGGAGCCCGGGCGGTCTGTGAGTTGAAAGACTGTCGGGAGCTTGCGGTTATTTATAACCGCGTTATATCGGGCATGAGGCTTGATGTTCCGGAGGGCGTTAACCGGAGCCGGTGTTTTCAGGCGCCGGATTTTGGAGACCCGTGGAAACTGGACGGGGAAGTCAGGACATTTTTTCGGGAACTGACGAAAATGGACGGTTTGTTTCAGGGCCAGGCGGAAGCCGGGGAAAAGAGTGGAAAAAGAAGAAGCAGACTATGGAAGAAGTACTTTAAAAAAAGTCACTGAGAAAGGCGGCGAGAGGGACGAGATTTGGGTATAAAGGTTCTGTCAGAGGGGGAATGGAACCAAGGATCACGGGGATCGCCGGAGCCGGGCGGGGAGTGGGCGTTACCCATCTGGCGCTGCTGGCAGCCAACTACATGCAGGGAGTTCAGGGAAAGAGGACAGCAGTGCTGGAGTGGAATGACCACAGGGATTTTGACCGTCTGGGCAAAATGTGTACAGGACAGCTTAAAGAGGCGGACTGCTATCGGATACAACAGGTGGACTACTATCCGCGGGCAGAAGGCGGCAGGCTGATGGAATGCCTGGCAGCAGGATACCAGGAGATACTCATTGATTTCGGCTCTTTGGAAAAACAGGTGTCCATAGAGCTGACAAGATGCAGTGACGTTTGGTTTATCGTGTCCTTCAGTGAGTGGCAGATGGACGCGTTTCGGGATTTTGCAAAATCAAAGGAGCGGGCCGGAACAAAGAGCTGGCGGTTTCTTGCGGCCTTTGGCAGCGAGGAAGCCAGAAGAGAGTGGAATAAGAGGCAAAAGCCGGAGGTTCTGCGGATCCCCTTTTCAGCAGACGCGTTTACCATCACCCGGGATCTGATGGAGTGGATGGAAACAACACTGACACACAGTTCTTTTTCTGGCAATGTGTCACAAGGAAGCCTCCCAGGATGGAAGAAAAAGAGCGGTTAAGGATGAAGGAGAATGTCGGATGAAAGGGTACAGCGCGGAGGAACAGAGGCAGTACGTGGACGGATTAAGACGGTTTGAATCAAGAGGCATCCCCATCTATATAGACGGGACCATAGCAAAGGATAACGACTGGGCTAAGATCTTCCAGGTGAGGGAAGACGGGGCTTTTTACATGTGCGATTATGTGGGAGGTGAGGAAGGGACTCTAAAAGAGATCCATTTTGACCGGGTTTACAATCGTTAGCTGCATCTGCTTTCGGGTCCCGGGAGGATACCGGATTCAGCCTGCAGCCAAAGGATGAAGGGGCCCGGATCAAATGCAGGCGCGGCATGGCGCAAAGGAATGCATCATGCCGCGTTTTTTCATTTTCGGGATTAAAGAAAATTTAAGATGCATGACCTCAAAAGTATGTTATACTAAAGACACTACTGTGCAGGCGCATAAGGAGGAGGAACCTTGAAAGAAAAACGGATTCCAATATTCATAGCCATAGGACTGGTCATCCTGGCCATAATGGGACTCGGGGGCTGGCTCATATTGAGACGGATGATTCCCACAAAAGAACCGGCGGATCTGGAGGAAGTTCTGGGGGTCAGCGGGGAAGAGACAGCTGTCTTTTTCAATGAAGAGCTGCAGGAGGCCAAAGGAATCACCAGAGACGGACAGATCTATCTGCCCCTCCAGTGGGTTAACTTACAGGTCAACGAGAAATTTTACTGGGACGATACGGAAAGGCTGTTGGTGTACACGCTTCCTGATGCTATTGTTTACGCGGATACAAGGACTACAGGCAGCACAGGCGCTCCCCTCCTTCTTGAAAAAGGGGATGAGATCTATCTATCCATGGGCCTGATCAACAACTATACGGCAGTTGACATAAAGAGTTACGTGGAAGGAGACTGCAAGCGGATCTACCTGGATAACCGGTGGGAGACCATAAACACCGGGACTGCCCGTAAGCGGTCCGCGGTGCGGGTGGAAGCCGGCATCAAGAGTCCTGTGCTGACATATGTGGAGAAAGGCGGAGAATTTACGGTTCTGGGGCAGGACGAGGAGTGGACCAGAGTGCGGACTGTTGACGGCTACACAGGTTATCTGAAAAATAACCAGATCAGCAGTACCGGCAGCCAGGAGCACCCCTGTACCATGGAGCTTCCCAAGTACACTAACATTTCTATGGACGAGAAAGTTTGTCTGGTGTGGCATCAGGTAACCTCTGATAATGCCAACGATGCTATGGAACAGCTGATCGCCAACACCTCGGGGGTCAATGTCATAGCCCCTACCTGGTTTGCCCTGACAGATAATAACGGTACATACCACTCTTATGCCAGCCGCGATTATGTGGATAAGGCCCATGATATGGGGATGCAGGTGTGGGCGGCCTTGGATAACTTTAATATGGGAGAAAACGTAAACTCCGAAATTTTGTTTTCCAAAACGTCTGTGCGCAAGAAACTGATCGATTCTCTCATGGAGGATGTGAAACGATATGATCTGGACGGGATTAATCTGGATATTGAGGGGATCAGGCCCGAGGCAGGCCCTCACTATGTACAGTTTATCCGGGAATTGTCGGTGTCATGCCGCAAGGAAGGGATCGTTCTGTCTGTGGATAACTATGTGCCGGCCGGGTACAATGCCTTTTACAACCGGGCGGAACAGGGGCGGGTGGCAGACTATGTGATCATCATGGGATATGACGAGCATTTCGCCGGCGGGGAAGCCGGGTCAGTGGCATCCTACAATTATGTAAAAGAAGGGATCGAGAAGACGCTGGCTGTGGTACCCAGGGAGAAGGTGATCAATGCTGTTCCCTTTTACACCAGGGTCTGGACGGAAAAGGACGGGAATACCTCATCATCAGCCATGGGGATTCGGGATGCCCTGGCGTGGGTGGAAGAGAATAACGTGGAACTGTACTGGCAGGAAGAACTGGGACAATACTACGGGGAGCTGAATACCGAAGAAGGACTGAAGCAGATCTGGATGGAGGAGGAAGTTTCCCTGGGACTAAAAATGGACTTGATAAGGGAGAACGACCTGGCGGGAGTAGGATGCTGGAAGCTGGGATTTGAGCCGGCTTCAATCTGGGATGTGGTGAAAGTAAATAAATAACAGAGGCGGATACATGAGAAGGATAGGCATACTTTGCCTGGTTACAGGGGCGCTGATGCTAGGCGGCTGTTCTCTTGGGGGGCAGGAGCGCGGGGATACTGTGGCGGGCTCGGATATTATTATTGAAAAACACACGGAAGAGGATATAGAGGAGGGACCTACGGCGCCAAGCCTTTCCCCGGAGGAAGCGACCATCGAACCGCTTCAGCTGCCGGAGCTTGGCACGGAGACCAATACGGTAAATCCGGAGATCGTGATCGCGACGGATATCCACTACCTGGCCAAGGAACTGACGGACTTTGGCAGCGCCTTTCAGGAGATGGACCGGAATGAGGACGGGAAGATGGCTTCTTATGTGTGGGAGATCACCGACGCCTTTTTAAATCAGGTTATAGATCGGAGACCTCAGGTTTTGATCCTGTCAGGGGATCTGACGCTGAACGGAGAGCGGGCCAGCCAGGAGGCGCTGGCACAGCAGCTTAAGCGGGTGGAGGATGCCGGGATCCCGGTGGTGGTGATCCCGGGCAATCACGACATTAACAATGCAAAGGCCTGCTCCTTTATAGGGGAGGACAGGGTGCCTGCGGAACCTACCAGCCCGGAGCAGTTTGCCAGGATCTATGAGGAGTTCGGCTATGGGGAAGCCCTTAGCAGAGATCCGGCTTCTTTAAGCTATACCTATCAGCTGACAGACGGCACATGGCTTTTGATGCTGGACAGCTGCCAATATGAAGATGGCGCGCTGGTAGGCGGGATGATACGGGGAGAGACATACCAGTGGATCGACGAGGTGATGGAGGAGGCATGGAACCAGGAGCGGAAAGTGATCGCTGTCAGCCATCACAATCTGCTGGACGAGAGCCGGATCTACGAGGAGGACTGTACTATCGAGCACTCGGAGGAGTTGGAGAGAAAGCTGGACGAGTGGGGCATAGGTCTGTTCTTAAGCGGTCATCTCCATGTTCAGCACTACAAGACCTCCCAGAGATACGCCATCGACGAGATCGTGACATCCGCTCTCTGCGTGTCTCCATGCCAATATGGGGTTCTGCAGTTTTTTGGCCCTGAGAACTATTATTATGCCACAGAGGTGACAGATGTGACGGACTGGGCGGATCAGAAGTCCAATCCGGACCGGAACCTTCAGGATTTTGGCCAGTATGCTGACGCGTTCCTCCAGGAGATCTTTTACAACAAGGCCAGACATGAGCTGGAAGGTAAAGGGTTGAGTCCAGATGAAATAAGAAGCATGGCGGAAATCTATGCTATGCTTAATGTAAGAGCGGTAGGCGGAAGGGCCTATGAGATAAAGGACTATGTAATGGCCACGCCGTACTATGAGCTGTGGCAGCAGTACGACCGTACCAGTATTTTGTGCATGTACATGAATGAGATACTGGAGGACGCGGTGGTAGATTATAATGAGAAGAGCAGGCCATAGAAAAAAGGTCTGCCATAGACGGTACAGCCTGGGCCCGGCTGTACCGTTTCTTTGTATAGAGTGAAGAATCTAATCCTGCCGCGTGTTCAGATATTCCAGGATACCCATATGGATGGTCCATGCCAGACGGTCCTGGTATTCCTCTGTGTTTAACAGGGCGGCTTCTTTCTGGTTGCTTAAAAAGCCACATTCCACGATAACGATGGGGGAGCGGACGTGGAGAAGGAGATAGTAATTGTCATTGGCCTTGGCAACACGCCGATTACGTTCCCCCAGGACGAAATCAAACCGTTTTTGCAGAATTTCCGCCAGACGTTTGCCGTTCTCCGAGTTTTTGTAATAGAAGACCTGACCACCGTTTATGGATTCCTCATGGTAGCTGTTCTGGTGGATGCTGACAGTGAGGGCCGGAGCTGTCTTGTTGATCAGGTCGCACCTGCCTTTCATATCCGCCATTTTCTTGTTGCTGTCATCTTCATCATATAGGCCATGATCGCTGTCTCTGGTCATCACCACGGTCACGTCCGATTTCTCCAGATATGCTTTTAGTTTTTGGGCGATCTGCAGGTTTATGTCTTTTTCCAGGCTGCCGTCAACGCCGATCTTGCCGGGATCCCAGCCTCCGTGTCCGATATCCACTACCACAACCGGTTTGGCAGTTCCGGTAAAAGAGGAGACTTGTGCGGATGTCAGCATGGCTGCCTGGCGGGACATATGATAGATGAAAAAAAGAAGCAGTATGGTCATGATCAGTTCGGTCCCTGACAAAAGAGAGAGCTTTTTGGCAGAGGGCGAAGTTTGCTTTGTAGAGTTCAAGGCCTGCTCCCAGGAGGGTTCTTGTTTTAAATATATCCTGAAAACAGAAAAAAAGAACTGTGGTTGCAATACCGGTCCGGTTTATGGTAAAATGTCACCTGATATCTATAGTGATCACGTGACTAAGAAGAGAAGAAGGATTGGATATGAAGACCAAGATGGTTTCGATTGACAGGGCGGCGTTTTGTGACGCTGACCTTGCAGAGGCAGCCCGGATCCTTGGCAGAGGCGGCTTGGTGGCTTTTCCTACGGAGACAGTCTACGGGCTGGGGGCCAACGCTCTGGATGAACAGGCGGCAGCCAAGATCTACGAGGCGAAAGGAAGACCATCAGATAACCCCCTCATCGCCCATATAGCAAAGCGGTCGGATCTGGAAGTGCTGGTTAAGGAGATTCCGGAAGCCGCGAAAAAACTGATGGACGCCTATTGGCCGGGGCCGCTGACCATGATTTTTTACAAGAGCAGCCTGGTGCCGTATACTACCACAGGAGGGCTGGACACCGTGGCGGTGAGGATGCCAGACGACGCCATTGCCCGCCGCCTTATAGAGCTGGCGGGGGTTCCCGTCGCGGCTCCCAGCGCCAACACGTCAGGGCGTCCAAGCCCCACGGCGGCAGATCATGTGCTTCAGGATATGGACGGACGGATCGAGATGATCGTGGACGGCGGCCCTGTAGGCATCGGGGTGGAATCCACCATCGTGGATGTGACAGAAGAGACACCGGTGCTTCTAAGGCCCGGCGCCATTACCATGGAGATGCTGCATGAGACCGTGGGCACGGTGGAGATAGATCCGGCCATAGCAGGAGGTGGGGATCCGGAGGCAAGGCCAAAAGCTCCGGGGATGAAATACCGCCACTACGCGCCAAGGGCGGAGCTTACGCTGGTTGAGGATAAAGAGTGGGAAGGAAGCAAGGTAAGCGCCAAAGTCATAGAAACCATAAAAGACCTTGTAAGAGACAGCGGCGAGAGAGGGCGCAAGGCCGGGATCATATGCACGGACGAGACAAAACATCTGTATCAGGAGGGAGCTGTGATCCGAAGCCTGGGACGGCGGGATAAAGAAGAGACCATTGCCCGCAGCCTGTTTGGGGTGCTGAGAGAATTTGACAGCCTGGATGTTGACGACATTTACTCCGAAAGCTTTTTGGAGGATCATCTGGGACAGGCGATTATGAACCGTTTAAAAAAAGCAGCAGGTTACCATATTAGGAAAGTCTGACCATCATGAAAATAGTATTAGCAGCCATCAATGCAAAGTATATCCATTCCAACCTGGGAGTGCACAGCCTGAAAGCCTATGGGGAGCAGGAGCTTGCCAAAAGGGGGAGGCCTGACATCCGGATCGAGATCGGAGAATATACCATCAACCATCAGACAGACCATATCTTACAGGATATTTATAAAAGAAAACCGGATATGGTGGGATTTTCCTGCTATATCTGGAATATTACTTATGTGAGGCAGCTGGCGGGGGATCTTGTAAAAGTGCTGCCAAAGGTAAGGATCTGGCTGGGCGGGCCAGAGGTCTCCTATGACGCGGAAACCATTCTGGCCAGGGAGCCGGCGGTGGAAGGGGTCATGGTGGGAGAAGGGGAGAGGACTTTTGCGGAATTGATCCTCACACTGGGCCAGAAAGAGGGACGCGGGGGCCAGGGTGGGCTGGAGGATATTTCTGGAATTGTCTTTCGCGACAGCCTTGGACAGATAAAGGCAGGGCCTCCAAGACCACTTATGTCCATGGACGACATTCCTTTTCCCTACAAAAGCCTGGAGGAAATGGAACACAGGATCATCTACTATGAAAGCAGCAGAGGGTGTCCTTATTCATGCAGCTACTGTCTGTCCTCCATTGACAGAACCGTGCGGTTTCGGAGTCTGGAGCTGGTGAGGCGAGAACTGAAGTTCTTTTTGGAACAAAAAGTTCCACAGGTAAAATTTGTGGATCGGACTTTTAACTGCAAAAAAAGCCATTGTCTGGCAATTTGGAAGTTTTTGCTGGAGCATGACAACCAGATCACCAATTTTCATTTTGAGATTTCCGGTGACCTGATCGATGAGGAGCAGCTGGAGATCCTAAAGCAGATGAGGCCCGGGCTGGTTCAGCTGGAGATCGGTGTGCAGACCGTGAATCCGGCGACTATCAGAGAGATACGAAGAAACATGAATCTGGACAGATTAGAGGAAGTGGTGAGTACCATTAGGGGATATGCCAATATCCACCAGCACCTGGATCTGATCGCCGGGCTGCCTTATGAAAATATGGGAAGCTTCCGCAAGTCTTTTGACCGGGTATTTCGCATGGGGCCTGACCAGCTTCAGCTGGGATTTCTGAAAGTGCTGAAAGGTGCCTATATGGCCCAGGCCGCCGGGTATTACGGCCTTTATTTTCATGAGGAGCCGCCCTACGAAGTGCTGTGTACCAGATGGCTGGACTATGGGGAGATCCTGGAACTGAAAATGGTGGAAGAGATGGTGGAGATCTACTATAACAGCAGCCAGTTTGTGTACACGTTGAGGGAGATGGTCAGCCGCCGGAAGTCTCCTTATGGTATGTTTCGGGAGCTGGGAGAGTACTATGGAGCCCATCGTCTTAACACGGTCAGCCACAGCCGGCTGGCCAGGTATGAGATCCTGTACGATTTTTTGAAAGAAGCAGATCCACAGCGAATCCGGATCTATCAGGATTGTCTGATGTATGATTTGTATCTGCGGGAAAATATAAAAAGTCGGCCCCGCTTCGCTCCGGATCAGACCAGATACAAAGCCGCTGTCCGGGAGTTTTTTATGAAAGAGCGCAAAACTCCCGGCTTTCTGAAAGGACAGGAGACTTATGATTCCAGGCAGATAGGTAAAATGGCCCATATTGAGGTTATGAGCGACGGAAGGATGGTCCTGTTTGATTACAGAAAACGCAGTCTGCTAAACCACAACGCGAAAGCAGTGATCATAGGCATGTGGGACGCGTGTAGTGGCTGCGCGGTTTGGCAGGAAGTGGCTGAAAAAGACGAAAACAGGTCTTGCATCAATGGGTAAAATGTCATAGAATATATCTAACTGTGCAGATGGATTCCATAACCGGAATAAAAATTTTAGATTGAAGGATAAAATCGGGCCACAGTACGGAAGAATAATAAAGAGGTGAGTAGAGATGATGTTTGATTTCAATAATAAAAAGAACAGAAAAATCGTGTCTTCCATTATTGTGATCCTGTTGGTTTTGGCAATGGTGGCACCCATGGTCTTAAGCGCCCTGAACTACTAAAGAATGGCATAAATTCAGTAGGCTGAGGGAGAGATTATGAGAAAATGGATATGGGCAGCAGGATTGACGGCTGCGCTTTTAAGTCTTCCATGGAGGCGGCCGGAGGCGGCCTGGGCGGCAGTGGTGCCGGAAGGGCTTTCGGTTGGCGGTCAGAACCTGGCAGGCCTTGGGGAGGAGGAGGCAAGGCAGAAAGCAGAGGAGATCGCCGCGTCCATGAAAGCGCAGACCATTACTTTGGATGTGGACGGGACTACGGTGGACACCACGGCAGAGGGATTAGGCTATGAGTGGGCAAATCCCAGTGTGGTGGAAGATACCATAAAAGAATATCATACAGGAAATATCATACAACGTTATATGAAACAAAAAGACGTAAGCCGCCAACCCATTGACCTGGTTGTGCGTTTAACGGTGGATGAGGCAGCGCTGCAGAATATTCTGGGGCAGCTGTGTACTCCGCTCCAGAGGGAGGCAGCAGACGCGTCTATCACCAGGGAGAATGGCCAGTTTGTGGTGACGCCTTCCCAGAGTGGCCTTGTGGTGGATCTGCCCCAGACCGCGGCCATGGTACAGCAGGAGGTCCAGGGTGGTTTGAGGGAGCCTGCCTTTGTAAAGGCAGCGGTTGCGGTTTCGGAGCCGGTAAAGACCACAGAGATGCTGTCCCAGATCCAGGATGTGCTGGGGACCTTTTCCACGGATTTTAGCAGCAGCAGCCGGGCGAGGGCCACAAACCTCCAGGTAGGTTCCTCAAAGATCAACGGCCGTGTGCTGATGCCCGGGGAAACCCTGTCTGGCTATGAATGTATGCAGCCCTTTACCACGGCTAACGGATACGCCACGGCAGCGGCCTATGAAAACGGCCAGGTGGTGGACAGCGTAGGCGGAGGCGTGTGCCAGATCGCCACCACGCTGTACAACGCGGCGCTGTTTGCGGAGCTGGAGATCACCCAGAGACAGAATCACTCCATGATCGTCAGCTATGTGCCGCCATCCAACGATGCGGCCATAGCCGGCACATATAAAGATATCAAGGTCACAAACCCTTATGACACCCCGATCTATGTGGAAGGCGGTACCAGCGGCAGGACCCTTACCTTTACCATCTACGGCAAAGAGACCAGACCCGCCAACCGGACGTTAAAGTTCCAGTCCGAGACATTGAGTGTTCATGGAGCCGGGGAACCGATTACCAAAGTTGACCCGTCCCTTGCGCCGGGGGCCAGGGTTCGGGTGCAGTCAGCCCACCAGGGCTTAAAGTCCAGACTGTGGAAATGTGTGTATATAGACGGGGTGGAGACAGAGAGGACCTTGCTCCACACAGATACGTATAATGCGTCCAAGGCTGTGTACCGGGTAGGCCCTCCAGCGCCCGCAGCGGCTCCGGCGCCTGCTGTTCCGGCAGAGAACATTCCTGGCCAGGAGGCGGGAGGCGAGGGCGCGGCGGAAGCGGCTCCGGCTCCCACAGAGCAGCCGGCCGCTCCGGAGACGCCTGCCCCGGTGCAGCCGGCTGCTCCGGAGGCCGCTCCACCTCAGCAGCCGACGCCTGTGGAGGGCTTGGAAGGCGGCCCTGGGATCATGGGCTGACTTGTCTTTGGGCGGCGGGAGTGAAAGGAAGATCATAGGATGTGCGGGATACAGCGGGAGCCGAGAGGAACCATGACCCCTGGCCAGGACCTGGTGGCCGCCGGGTGGGCGGGCCGGGAGGGAGCCAGAAGGATCAGCTTCTTTCGGGAGAAGGAGCTTCTCTCCCGGTTTTCGGGAGACTATATAGAACTGATGCGGCGGAGGGATGAAACTCCCGTAGACAGCAGCTGCATACCGTGGCGGGAGTACGGAGCCACGGAGTGGGAGGAAGTGAGCGAGGGCGGTATTTTTACCGCCCTTTGGAATCTGTCTGGGGCGTACAGGCTGGGATTTATCGTTGACCTGTACAGGATTCCCGTGAGACAGGAGACGATAGAGGTCTGTGAGCAGTATGACGTAAACCCCTACCGTCTGCTTAGCTCAAACTGTGTCGTCGCGGTTTCGGACCATGGCTGGAAGCTGTGTGAGAGACTGGCAGAAAGGGGCGTAAAGGCGGCTGTCATAGGCAGAGTGAACGGGGGCATAAAAAGAGAAGTCTGGTATGGCCAGGTGAGAGGCTTTATGGAGCGGCCCCGGGAAGATGAGATTCGAAAGATCATACAGGAGGTATTGTGATGAGAGAGAAGATTTTAGCAGTCATGGAGAAGAACAGCAGGATCGATATTAAAGATCTGGCTGTTCTCCTGGGAGAGAGCGAGATCGCAGTTGCCAATGAGATCGCGGATATGGAGAAGGAGCATGTGATCTGCGGTTATCACACGCTGATCAACTGGGACAATACCAGTGAGGAAAAGGTGGTGGCGCTGATCGAGGTGAAGGTGACTCCCCAGAGGGGCATGGGCTTTGACAAGATCGCGGAGCGGATCTACCAGTACAGTGAGGTCAACGCCGTGTATCTCATGTCCGGGGCCTACGATTTTACGGTGTTTATCGAGGGGAAGACCATGCGGCAGGTGGCCCAGTTTGTGTCGGAGAAGCTGTCCCCCATGGAGTCTGTGCTCAGCACGGCCACCCATTTTGTTTTGAAAAAATACAAGGACCACGGAACCGTGCTGGTGCAGGAGGTCCAGGATGAAAGGATGCTGATTACCCCATGAGAAATCCATTATCCGATGTAATCACGGCCATCGAGCCGTCAGGGATCCGGAAATTTTTTGATATAGTCAGTGAGATGAAGGACGCCATTTCCCTGGGCGTGGGCGAGCCGGATTTTGACACGCCGTGGCATATCCGGGAGGAGGGCATCTACTCCCTGGAAAAGGGAAAGACATTCTACACATCCAACGCGGGATTAAGAGAACTGAGGGTGGAGATCACCAACTACTTAAAGCGCCGATGCAATCTTACTTACGACCCGGACAAGGAGCTTCTGGTGACTGTAGGAGGCAGCGAGGCCATTGACATTGCCCTGCGGGCCATGCTGAATCCCGGGGATGAGGTGCTGATCCCCCAGCCCAGCTTTGTGTCCTATCTGCCCTGCACCATTCTGGCAGGGGGAAAGCCGGTGGTCATCGAGCTGGAGGAAAAAGACCAGTTCAGGCTGACTCCAAAGAAGCTGAGGGAGAAGATCACGGACAAGACCAAGATCCTTATTATGCCCTTCCCCAACAATCCGACGGGGGCTGTCATGAGAAGGGAAGACCTGGAGGCGGTTGCCCAGATTATTCTGGAGCATGACCTGTTTGTGCTGTCTGACGAGATCTACTGTGAATTGACCTTCGGCTCAGAGCGCCATGTTTCCATCGCCTCCCTGCCCGGCATGCAGGAGAGAACCGTGCTGATTAACGGGTTCTCCAAGTCCTACGCCATGACCGGATGGCGGCTGGGATATGCGGCGGCTCCCCATGTGATTCAGGAGCAGATGCTTAAGATCCACCAGTTTGCCATCATGTGCGCCCCCACCACCAGCCAGTACGCGGCCATTTCAGCCGTGAGGGACGGGGACGGGGATGTGGAGATGATGCGGGAATCCTATGACCAGCGGCGGCGGTTTGTGCTCCACGCGTTTGAGGAGATGGGACTTAGGTGCTTTGAGCCAAACGGGGCTTTCTACGCCTTCCCCAGCATCAAGCGGTTCGGCATGACATCCGATGAGTTTGCCACCCGGTTTTTGCAGGAGGAGAAGGTGGCAGTGGTTCCGGGAACCGCCTTCGGCGCTTGCGGGGAGGGATTTCTGCGGGTGTCCTACGCTTACTCCTTAAAGAGTCTGAAGGAGGCGTTAGGGCGCATGGAACGGTTTGTGAAGCGGCTTGACGGAAAGGTCTGAGAATGAATATTGTACTGTTTGAACCGGAGATACCTGCCAACACGGGCAATATCGGACGAACCTGTGTGGCGACCAACACCAGGCTCCACCTTATAGAGCCCCTGGGCTTTAAGATCAACGAGAAGGCCAGAAAGCGGGCAGGTCTTGATTACTGGGATATGCTGGATGTGATCGTGTACTGCAACTTCGAGGATTTTTTGGAGCGGAATCCGGGGGCAAAGATCTATATGGCCACCACCAAAGCCCACAAGGTGTACACGGAGGCTGCCTATGAACCGGGCTGCTATATTATGTTCGGCAAGGAGAGCGCGGGGATTCCGGAGGAGCTTCTTTTGGAGTACCAGGAAAACTGTGTGCGGATTCCCATGTGGGGCGACATCCGCTCCCTGAATCTGTCCAACGCGGTATCCGTGGTGCTGTACGAAGCCCTGCGTCAGAACGGATTTGAGAAGATGACCATGGAAGGGGAGCTGCATCGGCTTCGCTGGAGGGAATAGTCCATGATAAATGGGAGAGCGTTCAGGATCGAGGGGGCGGATGTCAGGGATTACCAGATGTTTGCGGATATCATCCAGACTGTGTGGAACGGTCTGGATAGAAAGGACTGGTTCGTGGCGGACAACGCGGAGTATACCTATGAGATGCTAGGCAGCGGCAGAGGTATCGGGTATAAGGCTGTGGATACGGACACCGGTGAGACTGCCGGGGTTTTTATGGCTACAATACCCGGAATGGGCCAAGAGAATCTAGGCCGGGACGCAGGGCTGGCTGATGGGGAACTTTCCCTGGTGGCCCATATGGATTCCATAGCGATACTGCCAAAGTACCGGGGACACAAACTTCAATATCGCCTGATGCAGACAGCGGAGGGAGATCTGAGAGCAAAGGGATTTAAGTATCTGATGTGTACGGTCCACCCGGATAACTGTTACAGCAGGGATAATATTGTCAGCCAGGGATATGAGTCTGTGGCGGTGAAGGAGAAGTACGGCGGATATGTGAGGGAGATTTTTTTGAAGTGTTTAAAGGAGTCATAAAAGTTAAATATCCCCTGGAAATTAACCGGGGGATATTCTAACCATCTACAACGACATCTCCACCAAATGGGCTACCGCGATCTCATCATCTTCCCGAAATCCCTGGGCCGACACCTGAATATCATATACATACTGAGGCTCTAAGCCCAGTTCCGAAGCGATCTCCCCAACTGTTTTCCCATCTTTACCAAGGGCCAGTACACGATGCACGTCCCCAGTGATCTTGCGAAACCGCTGGGCCTGTTTGCGGGAGACATTTCCCACGTGATCTGTCCCTGGTTCTTCCTCATCCATAAAATCTTCCAGCCTAAACTCCGGTCGGTCCGGCTGATCCTGATAATATTCTTCGGTCATCTCCCAGTCAATCTGAGGCCTGTCATTAGGATCCATTTCTCAAAAACCTCCTTGTATTAGATCGTGATCAACGTATAAGGAATCTGGTTAGCTGTCAGCATCTGTGCCTCCCTTTGGTGGCAGGTAAAGATGATGATCTGTCCGGGGTAGGCAGAGGACAGCCATTTTAGAGCGCTCCGCAGCCGGTCCTCATCATACAATACAAAGCTGTCATCAAACACCAGGGGCATCTGCTCCTTGGCCTCGTTCTGGATCAGCCTGGCCGCCGCCAGCCGCAGAGCCAGATAGATCTGATCCATGGTCCCGCTGCTGACCTGCTCCAAAGGCACCAGCTTAGAGGGCGTATTCATAAAAGCATTGAGATTTTCATCAATGCTCATGCTGGTATAAATCCCACCGGTGATACCACCGATAAGCTCCGAGGCAGTCTTGTTCAGATAAAACCCAAAAGAGTCCCGGATGGAAGCTGACAGTTCTGTCATCGTATCCCGGGCCAGATCGATGGCCGCGATCTCCTGGGAGATCCGGTCGTTTTCAGCCAGGGTGCGCCGCAGCACCTCCATCTGTGTCTTGTAATTAGACAAGATCTCCAGCTTCTTTTCCAACTCCCATTGAAGCTTCTGCTGTTTTTCAATGATCTCGCTGCAGCTGTTCTGTTTCTCCTGCAAAGCGGAGATGTCGCTGGTCAGCTGGGCAATATTCTCCTCAGACTTGTCCATGGCAGCGCTTAATCTCTGGAATTCCGCCATACGCGCCAGAAACGCGTCCATAGCCTCCTGGGAGATGGTCTTATCTCCTAAGTGTCTGGAAAAAGATTCCTGAAGAACCTGGGCGGACAGGGCCAGCTCCTTTTTCAGCCGTTTGCCCTTCCACAGAGAAAGAGCTCCCGCCAGGCAGAGAAGGGCAGAAAGCACAGCCATAACCGCAAAGACAGCCGCTGCCGGGAAATCCACATTGTAGTCAAAAAGGAGATCCGTAATAGGGTTCCACTCCCCCAGAGTATAAAAATACGCGCCGCAGGCAAAACAGCAGGCGGCAAGTAAAAATATGGCTATGGGGAAAAACCGGCGGGACGTTTTCTCAGAGGATGCCTTTGTCCCCTGATAATCCCGGTATACATCCTGAGTCCGCTCCTGGTAATCCTGGATGGACTGGATATCTGTAAACTGATTCTGGCTTAAGACCTGACGCCCCCGGGCCACCTTTTGGAGGAGAGACTCCTTCTCCGCCTGTTTTTCCTCAATCTGGGTTCGGGCGCCGGCCCGCATCTGCTGGTATGCAGGAAGCTGGTTTACATACTCAGGGGCTGATATCTCCTTCTCAAGAGCCTTGATCTCCCCCAAAAGGGAGGTGTAAGACCGGGCTGCCTCCGGAACCAGCTGGGCCTCCAGCTCCTTTTTCTGCGCCTTTAAAAAATCCGTGGCCTTGGTGATGTTCAGGGCCATGTTGCCCGTATTGTTCATGTTGGCAATATAATTTTTCAGCTCCGACACCATGCCGGCGTCTGTGGCACATTTTAGCTGGCCGATGCTGATGGTGTTGTTGTATGCCGTCTCGCTTAAGCCGCAAAGCAGTTCATCCATCAGAGCTTTGTCAGGGGGAAGGGATTTGCCCAGGGTCTCGTCGATGAGGCAGAACTCCTTCTTTGTCTTTAAAAAAGTCCGCTCGATCCTGTAGATATGGCCTCCGTGTTCCAGGCGCAGAGCGCCTTCGTAGGTGCCGCTGTTCTCCCATGGCTCATATTTGTTGTACAGGTCATTTTTGGAAGCCTTGCCCCGCATGGGCTGGATGCCGAAGAGCATACCACGGATAAAAGTGTGGATGGTGGACTTACCGGCCTCATTTTTCCCGTAAACCACATTGAGACCGTCCTGAAAGGGGATAGAGCGGTCATGAAATTTTCCAAATCCCTTAATCTGAAGTTCGATAAATCTCATGATTAACTCCTTTCGTCCTTGGTGCGAAGCAGCGCGTTGATCCCATAATAGAGAGCCTTTTTCTCCACAGGACTCATCGATGGCTTCTGGAGCGCGCGGATATAAAACCCGATCATGTCGCTGGAGTGCTCGGCAAAAAGGGCGCTGAAATCGTACTGAGGCTCTGACTCGTCCATGATCTCCACGATGCGGAATTTGGAGAGAAGATTTTCCATGTCAAATTCCATCTGCGGGTCCCGCATGCCCCGGATACGGAAGCGGTAGATGTGGTGCCGTCCCCGCCGCTCGATCTCCTGGGCGATCTTCATCTCCAGCTCCATGTTGGTGGTGGCAGTGGAGACATTGACAGCCAGAGGGATATACTGGGAACGGCACAGAGGAAGAAACTCCAGCGAGATGACTTTTCTTGTGCCGGGGTTAATCTCCCCTATAAGGATGCCGTGTCTGCCGGTTTCGGTCTTGTCCAAAGGTTCCGGGGAACCAGGGTACGCCATCTTGGCCGGAATCAGGATCTCCGGCTTGTGGATGTGGCCCAGGGCGATGTAGGAAAAATCCGACGCCGCCAGGGCAGTCTTATCAAAAGGCAGGTGATTGGCGTCACCGCCGTGTATCATCAGAATATGGATACGCCCGTCTAAGGGGACTGCCAGATGGTCCACCCGGTTTTCCCGGATCTCGGGCGTGGTGTAGCTGAACCCGTGGACCTCCACATTGCAGTCCTCAAAATAGACGCTGCTCATCTCGTCCTTCATAAAAAACGTCACATTAGAACACCAGGTAAAGCTTAAGAGGGCCGAGGTGTTGCGGATCCGGTCATGGTTGCCTGCTATAATGACAACGCGCACCGACGGGATGGTGGTAAACAGGTAATTGACCTCTTTCAGATCCTTTTGCAAAGGCTGTCTGTGGAACAGATCGCCGGAAATAAACAGAAAATCAACATCCATCTCCCGCGCTTTGGTGACGATCTGGGAAAAGGTATCCTTGACCGCCTGGGTCCGTTCCCGGCACCACGGTTTGTCACTGTCCGGGGTCATGCCCCAGTGGATATCGGCAGTATGGATGAACTTCATGTCACTTCCTCCTTAGAGTACATACATCAGACGCTGGTTTTACAGCTCGCAGTTGTTAACCGTTCTCGGGAACGGAACCACGTCCCGGATGTTGGCCATGCCCGTAAGGTACATCACGCACCGCTCAAAGCCCAGACCAAAGCCTGCGTGGCGCGTAGAGCCGTATTTACGAAGATCCAGATAGAAACCGTAATCCTCTTCCTTAAGTCCTAATTCCTTCATGCGCGCGGTCAGTTTCTCATAGCTGTCCTCGCGCTGGCTTCCCCCGATGATCTCCCCGATCCCCGGCACCAGGCAGTCCATAGCGGCAACGGTTTTACCGTCGTCATTAAGCTTCATGTAAAAGGCCTTGATCTCTTTGGGGTAATCGGTGACAAATACAGGCTTCTTAAACACCTGCTCTGTCAGATACCGCTCATGCTCTGTCTGCAGGTCGCAGCCCCAGAACACCTTGTAATCAAAATTGTCGTTATTTTTCTCCAGGATCTCTATGGCCTCTGTGTAGGTCACATGGCCGAACTGGGAGTTGAGAACCCCGTTTAACCGGTTCAAAAGCCCCTTGTCCACAAACTGGTTGAAGAACTTCATCTCCTCAGGCGCGTGCTCCAGAACATAGCTGATAATGTACTTTAACATGCCCTCAGCGACAGCCATATTATCTTCCAGGTCAGCGAAGGCCATCTCCGGCTCGATCATCCAGAACTCAGCCGCATGGCGGGTGGTATTGGAATTTTCCGCCCGGAAGGTAGGACCAAAGGTATAGATATTCCGAAAAGCCATGGCATAGGTCTCGCCGTTTAGCTGTCCGCTGACCGTAAGGCTGGTAGGCTTTCCAAAGAAATCCTGGGAGAAATCCACAGCCCCGTCAGAGGTGGTCGGCACATGGTTCAGATCCAGGGTGGTCACCTGGAACATCTCCCCCGCGCCCTCACAGTCGCTGGATGTAATAAGCGGAGTGTGGACATAGACAAAATCCCGCTCCTGGAAATACTGGTGAATGGCATAGGCAATCAGAGACCGTACCCGGAACACTGCCTGAAATGTGTTGGTCCTGGGACGCAGGTGGGAGATGGTCCGCAGATACTCAAAGCTGTGGCGCTTTTTCTGCAGCGGATAGTCCGGCGCGGAAGCGCCCTCCACTGTAACCTGGTCGGCCTGGATCTCAAAAGGCTGCTTGGCTTGGGGGGTGTTCACTAAAGTTCCGGTAACGATAACAGCCGCCCCCACGTTCAGCTTGCTGATCTCTTCAAAGTTATCCATGGTGTCATGGTATACGATCTGCAGAGTCTCAAAATAGGAGCCGTCGCTTAAGACGATAAATCCGAAAGCCTTAGAATCCCGGATACTCTTGACCCAGCCTCCTACCGAGATCTTTTTGGCTAAAAATGATTCCCTGTCTTTATATATTTCCCTTACTGTCACTAAATCCATGGCAAATAAATCTCCTTTTCCCTTCAATAAACTACATAACTGTGTCGATTATACTTTATTTTTCATGGGGATTCAAGGCCTTCCAGGCTCAATTTCGTCCTTTTAGGAGGAGAAACCTGAGTGGAAATTTTTTTCTGTAATAAAATGTCGGAAAATGTATAAAAAAAACAGAGAATACTATAAGAATTTATTCACTATTTCTAAAATGTGTGGTATAATGTCCATGTAAGCAATCAGCAGTGAAAAATAAAACAAGAGCAGAGGTTTTCTGCGTTTTATTTTATAGGGCAAAGCCCGTGAACGAGCCAGAGCAAGGCAGTAAGACGCTTTGGCGAGCTTGTAAAAAAGGTAAAAAAGCGGACCCTTTCAGGACAGCCATCCCTGTAAGAGAAAAGGAGGCAACTGCAACAACCCTCTCATCCCGCCTTCTGTTCTCCTTGCGGCCTCACAAGCCGTCAGCGACGGACAGCGGCTCCGGTTTAAGCTCCGATAGTTTTGTCGGAGGCAGCCGTTCATATTCATCCCATCACGCCCAAAGCCCATGCCCCAAGCGCAAGCGAAGCTTTTACGCGCGCCGGCCTTAGGATTTTTCAGACCTACTTGACATACTCACATCTGGCCCGTCCGCCCCTCGCTTCCCTGCCCGCCCCAGGCCACTGCACCACATAAAAATATACAGCAAGAGGTGATAATGTGATCAAGAAAGAGATGATCGCCATGCTTTTGGCGGGGGGACAAGGCAGCCGTCTTGGAGTCTTAACCCAAAAAGTTGCAAAACCAGCAGTAGCTTTCGGCGGAAAATACAGGATCATTGATTTTCCCTTGAGCAACTGCATCAATTCCGGCGTCGATACCGTAGGCGTATTGACCCAGTACCAGCCATTACGACTGAATACCCACATCGGGATCGGGATTCCGTGGGACCTTGACCGAAACGTAGGCGGAGTCACAGTGCTCCCTCCATACGAGAAGAGCAAAGGCAGCGACTGGTACACCGGAACGGCAAATGCCATTTACCAGAACATGGAGTACATGGAGCAGTATAATCCGGAGTATGTTTTAATCCTGTCCGGCGACCACATTTACAAGATGGATTACGAGGTTATGCTGGAATATCACAAGGCAAACAACGCAGACGTCACCATTGCTGCCATGCCTGTTCCTATCGAGGAGGCCAGCCGGTTTGGCATCGTCATTACGGACGACACCAACCGCATCACGGAATTTGAGGAGAAACCGGCGAATCCGAGAAGCAACCTGGCATCTATGGGTATCTATATCTTTAGCTGGAAGGTATTAAAGGAGGCCCTGGTTCAGCTGTCGGAAGTTCCCAGCTGCGACTTCGGCAAACACGTGATACCTTACTGCCATGAGAAAGGGCAGAGGATCTTTGCCTACGAGTACAACGGCTACTGGAAGGATGTGGGAACCTTAAGCTCCTACTGGGAAGCCAACATGGAATTGATCGACATCATTCCGGAATTCAATCTCTATGAGGAATACTGGAAGATTTATACAAAGAGCGATATCATACCGCCTCAGTTTATCGCAACGGAAGCGGTCATTGAGAGAAGTATCATCGGTGAAGGCAGCGAGATCTACGGCAAGGTGAGCAATTCCGTCATCGGCGCGAGAGTTACCATTGGAAAGGGCGCCGTGGTTCGGGATTCCATCATCATGAGAGGAAGCGCTATCGGAGAGAACAGTATTCTTAAGAAAGCCATCGTTGCCGAAGATGTGGTCATCGGCAGCAATGTAGAGCTGGGTGTGGGCGAGGTAGCCCCCAACAAATATGACCCCAAAGTATACCAGTCGGATCTGGTCACCGTCGGCGAGCGCAGCGTGATCCCGGACAATGTCAAAGTGGGAAAGAACACGGCGATCTCCGGTGAGACGGTGCCGGAGGATTATCCGGAGGGCTTACTGGCTGGCGGAGACTACATTATGAAGGCAGGTGGCGCGAGATGAGAGCAATCGGTATCGTTTTAGCAGGCGGAAACAGCAAGAGAATGCGGGACCTATCCAACAAGCGGGCCATTGCGGCTATGCCCATTGCCGGAAGTTACCGCAGCATTGATTTTGTTTTAAGCAACATGTCCAACTCCCATGTTCAGAGCGTGGCGGTGTTTACCCAGTATAATTCCCGCTCCCTTAACGAACATCTGAATTCCTCCAAGTGGTGGGATTTCGGAAGAAAGCAGGGAGGATTGTTTGTATTTACACCTACCATTACGGCGGAGCACAATGACTGGTATCGGGGTACGGCTGACGCCCTGTATCAAAACTTGACATTTTTAAAGGACAGTCACGAGCCTTATGTGGTCATCACCTCCGGAGACTGTATCTATAAGCTGGATTATGGCAAGGTGTTGGAGTACCACATCGAGAAAAAGGCCGATATTACCGTGGTGTGCAAGACCATGCCTGCCAATGTGGACGTGACCCGGTTCGGCGTCTTGGGAGTGAACGACGACGGACGGATCACTGATTTCCAGGAAAAGCCCATGGTGGCTGAGTCCAATACTATCTCCTGCGGCATCTATATCATCCGCCGCCGCCAGCTCATCGAGCTTTTAGAGCGGTGCGCTCAGGAGGACAGGTATGATTTTGTCAATGACATTTTAGTACGTTATAAGAATATAAAAAGAATCTATGCGTATGAGCTGGGTACTTACTGGAGCAATATCGCTTCTGTGGAGTCCTACTATGAGACGAATATGGACTTTTTGAAGCCGGAAGTGAGAGATTATTTCTTCCGCCAGTATCCGGAGGTTTACTCCAAAGTAGGCGACCTGCCGCCGGCCAAGTATAATCCGGGAGCAGATGTGAAAAACAGCCTGGTAGCCAGCGGTACCATCATCAACGGTGTTGTGGACAGTTCCGTGCTGTTTAAGCAGGTCTATGTTGGAAACAATTGCGTGATCAAGAACTCCATTATCCTCAATGATGTGTATATTGGGGATAACACGGTGATCGAGAACTGTATCGTGGAAAGCCGGGACACCATCCGGGCCAACACCACATACATCGGGACTCCGGAGAATATTAAGATTGTTGTAGAGAAAAACGAGCGTTATACGTTATAGTGTCACCTGTTACAAAGTTTCATTGTTACAGAGGAGAAACAGAGAGGGGAACAAGATGCAGATTACAGATGTAAGAGTAAGAAGAATCGAGAAAGAGGGAAAGATGAAAGCCATCGTTTCGATCACCTTGGATAACGAGTTCGTGATCCATGATATTAAAGTGATTGAGGGCGAAAAGGGCCTGTTTATCGCAATGCCAAGCCGTAAGGCGGCAGACGGGGAGTACCGCGACATTGCTCATCCGATCAATTCCGAGACCAGGGATATGATCCAGAGGGTGATACTTGACAAGTATGAGAGCACCACCCTGGAGAGCGAAGCGGCGCAATAAGGGAGCAAAAAGTGGCTGTGAAAGATGGAAGGGATGACTTCCATCTTTCACAGCCACTTGGTTTTTGTATGAGGTTGTTTTAGAGATCTGGCTAATTAGTCACAATACTTCCGTTGACAGAGATCTGGGCATTGGTAATTCCCTGGATAAAGAATGTATAATCTCCGGCAGAAGTAATGGTAAATGTGTGTGAGATTGTCCCGTTTGATGAAGTGACAGTTTTGGCGGTTCCACTGCTGTCTATGATGCCTGCCTTGAATTTATGGCTGCTGTCGGAACTGGCCAGGATAAACTGAACTGTGCTTCCCTTTGCCAAGTACGCTTCTCCGATATTATGTGATTCCGTGCCGCTGAGCGTGTCGTTAATAAGATTGATGCCACGCTCGATCCACAAGCCTGGCACATAAGATAATGTCTCTTTATCTATGTAATACGTAGCTTCCTCCCCATCAATAAACTCTTTTTGTACTTCGTATATCGTAAATTTCTCCTGTAGGTTTCTTGTAATTTGGTCTTCAAGGGAAACTGCCCCCATGGTTACGCCAAAGCTTGTCATTGGAAATGATAACATGCATATAGCGGATAATGAAATTGCTAATATACGGCTATGTTTTTTGTTGTGCAGCATAATCTCTGTTAACCTCCTTTTGATACGTTTCTCATTGTGATCAGAGAAAAACACCAGTTGATATGCTCTTACTTTGTTTTGCTTCTCATGCATCCCTACGATCAACCGTCCATATTCGTACCGGACATCTTTTGGCTTCCTGCATAGTACATGTTCATCACAGGCAAGTTCACAGATTTCGACAAAATAGTATTTAAAAAGATGGATACATGGATTAAACCAATAGATGGCTTGTAAAAGCAGCATCAGATTTTTAAACAGAACATCGCCTCTTCTATAATGGGTCATTTCATGGTTTATGATCAGTTCCATCTCCTCTGATGAGAACGGCAGATCCGGCAGAAATATCCGGACCTTTTTTATGCCCACAATAAAAGGAGAATCAATGCCATGGGTTTTATAAATCGAGATGTTTTTTGCTTGGCTATAAAGGGTGCTTATTTTTTGTAATTGATTCAGGCGATAATAAGTTGTCAAGACTTTATAACCAAACATATAAAGAAAGCCTGTGAGCCACAGTATTAAAAGTATGATATTAATAGTCTGAAAGGTTTTGTTTCTTCCAAATATCATATCAAGTGAAAAATACCGTACGATGAGCGCGGAATGAAAATCTTCCCCGTACATCGGTATCTCCCGTGGAGCAGTAAATTGACGAAACGCGTATACGAAAAAAATTACTGGTACTAAAAGATAGAGAAGAATGAATTTAAGCAATAAGTAGATAAACCGATTACTTAAATGTTTGCTGAATTTGTGTATAAAATAGACAAATAAAAAATTCAGGCTTCCAATTACGGATAATGTAATGAGATAAAAAATAAAATCACTCATCTGTCTGTTCCCTTAATTCTTCCAGAAATTCGTACAGTCTGTCTACCTGATCTTCTGATAATCTTTCTTTACCGCAAAATGCCGCCGCGATATTTTCAAAGGAATGTCCATATTTTTTAATAAAGGAATGTTTTTCCAATGCTTTGTTGTAGTCAGATGCGGAGACGACAGAAAAATACTTTTGATGACGGCCAATCCTTTCGCTTTTGAGATATCCCTTTTTGATAATGTTGTGTAAGATCACTCGTTTGGTTTTTAGCGCGTGGTTGGGGAAAAATCCGTATAGGACTTCACTTGACATTCCGTCCGGATGCTGCCATATAATATTCATATATTCCAGCTCTGCCGGCGATAATGCTTTTAGCCCAACATCTGTCAGGGGGGCGGCGTCTGTTCGTGGCATATTCGTGTTCACCTCCTTTAGTTTATATTATACAATAAAAATATAAATTTGTTAAGGGGAATTTTTAAAAGGAAGGTTAATTGTCATTTTGGTCATTTTGGGTGGAATTCATATAGCTTTTTTCTATATTTTCTACAAAATATGCTTCTGACACTATTCCATCTTTAATTTTTAAAATGGCTGGAACACGATGAACTCCCAGTTGATCCAGTATCGCTGTCAGTTCTTCTAAATTATGATGTCTATCTTCTGTGGCGCTATATGACAACATACGTATATGATTTTTATAAAGGTAAAGCTCTAATTTAGGGAAAATCCTTTCGCAGTCCGGACAGGCCTCTTCATCTATATATACAGTGGCGCTTTTTTCTTTTACAAGAATATCCTCCAAATCCTTTAAATGAATTTGGTTAAATCCCGTTTGGCGAAATTTGTTTTCTTGGATGATAGTTCTTGCCAAGAATATATTGCTTCCTATTTTAATTGATGAAAGAATAAAAATGGGTATAAATACGGCTATAAGAGCTTTTTTGATTATGTTATTTCTGCAAAAACGTTTCGATAGTATAAAAATGACAGTAAAAATTAGAGTGATAAGTAAATTTTGGCTTAGTCCTAATCTGTCAATGGAGAGATTATATTCATCTCGTAGGATTCCGTCTGTATATATGAGTGTGCAGAGGGCAAAAATTAGAAAAATACAGGAAATGTATATGATAAATTCGATTTTTTCATTTAGATCTTGTGTGTGCTTCAAAATTACTCCCTCCTAAAGTATCAATTTTATAATACATTTATATTATAGAACAAGATATAAATTTTTCAATGTATATTTACTTACAATATTATTAATACTTACCTTTTGGGAAGATGTGGCCTGGAAAAATGGTTAGGTTATATATGTATAACCAGGCTATTAGATAAGTTTAGGCCGTTGAGAACAATTACTTGCAGGAAATAGCAAAATAATGAAATTGATATATAATTGAGTGAGCAATGGGGGCGGGGGTGTCGTGAGGCCAGACAGAGAAGGAGAGATGTCCCGTCCGGGTTCAGATATGCCAAGCATTCCGATGAGCCCTTAAAGCGGGAACCACTCGGGTATCAGCCCTCCTGTTTCCCTGGTCTCATCTCCCTGGCATCACGACTACCCCCGCCCATTGCTCACTCAACAATATATCAATATGCTGAATCTAAAGTTCCGGTTTATCCGGATTAGAATTTTTGCTGATTACAGATTGGTTGAAAAAACTGGCCCGCTAATGGCCCACGATTGTCACTATTCAAAACTTTTTGGATGATGTATAATACTATTATGACTATTGCAATGGTTAAAATTTTTTGGAGATTAAAAATAATGAAGAAGTTTGCTTTACTTGTACTATCTGGTTCGATGTGTTTGGCCAGTGCTTTTTGTTCATTAGCTAATTCAACTCCTACGCCGGAAGAGGTCATCCGGTGGGAGCAGGAGCAGGAAAAATATTGTCATCCAGTAGCAGAATGTGAGGGACGGGTTTCACGAGCCGCAACGTTAGTTGGAAGTGATTTAACGCATTTTTATTCTGGATTTGGCGCATATACTTATATCTGGGGCTATACAGATGTGAAGGATGGCGACAATGATGTTTACCACTATACAAGAGTAGAAGGAAAAGAAAATGGAAAGATTATTGCGTCAGCAAAGGAATATGGAGAGGGGTATGTTGAGGCAGAAACTGACGATATTGAGAATGGCCTTAAACGAACAATAGAGACCAGAGTGTATTGGGGAGAAAAGTAATCATAATTAGTGTCTTTTAAAACCATGAATAAGATTTCATAATTGATTATTTGATCTTTTATGAAATCTTATTTATGGCTATTTTTCTATTCTGTAAGTTTATATTAATATAGAGGAGGACATACTGTGAGATTAAAACAGATGATTTTAGGATTCATTATGACATTAGTAATTGGCAGCACTGCTGTTTCGCTGTATGGTAATGACGATCATAGTGAAACAGAAACTATTTTTTTTGAAGAAACATTACCTGTTGAAGATAAAAATATAGACTCTTTCATACAGATATCAGATAATTATCCAGATGAAGATTCCCGTGCTGAATTATTTGGCGAGGAAAAAATCATCGAAAGGTTGATAGCTTTTAATAAAAATTTGAATTGTAATTGGGATTACTATGAAATAACAACTCAAGCTTTGCAAAGTAAGGAGTTCTATAGTGGTGATGAACGTTTTGTAAAAATATATAACAGAAAAGGTGGACAGATAAAAAATCAGATAATAACTGAAAACGAAGAAAGCCATTATGTAACATCTCTTAATACAATACAGATGAGCAAGAAGGCTTTTGACAAATATTTGCCTGAAATAGAGAGCGGAGAGCGGTTTAATGATGATGACTTCGTTTTATCAGATTCGGACTCTATCCCAATAATTTTAGGCTATAACTATAAAGCATATACCGATATTGGTGAAATAATGCGTCTCAATTATTTACAAAAGGACTTTGAATTTTGTGTGAAGGGGTTTTTACCAAGAGAGTCTATGATACAATTAGATGAAAAAATAATAGAACTGGATAATTATATTTGTGTTCCTAATTTTGACTGCGCAGAGATTGCCTCTGGCGATGGTATTGATTTTTTATTCCAGATAAGATATTATTTACAAAGAAACAGCGGCTATATAAAATGCGACTCAGAGTCAGATTGGGAAGGTATAGATCAGAAAATAAGTAATTTGGCCGGACAGTATGGGTTAGACTATTGTGCGATTGATTCTGTTTATCATATAGATACTGTAACAAAATAATATTATATATCACATTTTAAAGGGAGGTAAAATGATACATAATCAGGTCAAGGTCAAAACGATATTGGAGGCAATTTTTATTATTACTATTATGTATGCTATTGTACAGTTTATACAGACAGTATGCTATGTATCAACACAAAAGGGAATGATACCTGTGATTGTCAAAGACTGTGTAAGCATTCTATGTTTTATCCTTTTTGTGGCACCTGTTATTATATTTATTTTGCATACAGGGTTTCGGAATAGCAGAACTTTCTTCTTGGAATTTTGGAGAAAACACTGGATCTTTTATTTGTTTTATATAATTGTTTTGTTTGTAATAAAGAAAAATATAATACTAGGATATTATTCTGTTCAATTTTATATGTTTGGGCTATCTTTTGGACTGAATGAAAACAGTACCTCCGCTTTTTTGATGGCGTATCTTTATATATTATTTTTTAGTGCTACATCAACGCTTTTTTTCGTTCTTTTGCCAAACTATTTTTTGATTTTGTTCAGGAAGAGACTACAAAGATATGAAGGCTGATATATGGAAAGCTGTCTGTCTGGCATAAAATGTCAATTTATGTTGCCAGACAGATCTTTTTTATTAATATGGTCTGTCTGTAAAGTGATTCTGTACAGGTAATTCGTTGATGAGCTTTAACATTTTTTTTAAGGCCTTGTTTTGCAGACGTTTTAGAGTTCTTTCTGAACGTTCCATTTCCTTTCCGTATTCTATTGAAAATAACTTTGCTGTTTCTGACCAGGTACAGTGTTTGATTAAATGTGTTTCTATTACGAATAATTCTGTTTTATTTAGAATAGCTTTTGCGTCTGATAAAATCTGCATTTGAAATAGCTTTTCTTTGTATAGCGGTAACATTGGCGTATTGTTATAAGTATGGATACAGGTTTTTAAAAGTTTTGATTCTGCTTCTAGTGAATAAAAATCATATAAATATTTTTTTAATTGCCTTTCGTCCATTGTCGTTCGTTGTATTTCTCCTACTTATTTTAGATTAATTGTTACCATTGATCAGTTTTTTAGTTCGCTTTTCTAGCTCTTGTCATTTTTCACCCTGTGTATTACAAAATCGCATAGTTTGAGGTCATCTAACCGCGCTTGATATGACACCTCATCCTGCAACATATATGTTTCATATGTGTATGAGGAAAACATACAGAGTTCTTTTAAAAAGTAATTTTTTTCTTTTGTATTAACAGTAACAGAATTACTGTCCAGAGGAATACAGTTTGACTTTACTTTTCCCGAAGGTGATATATAAACAGTACACAAATAACCAAGGACAATTCCATCCGGAGCGGCATTGTTTTGGATAATAAGATGTCTGTTAAATAGGTCTGCGTCGTTATATCTAAATGCGCAGACATCAAAGAATAAAGTTGGAGGCCTGTCAGGCAGATCCGAGTCAAATATGATCTCGCCGGTATCGAAGAGAATATCAAGTTGCTCATTATGGACGTCGGGCTCAAATATATCAAATCCCAGCTTGAGGTCGGATGATGGTTTCTGATATGTAGTTCCAATGAGCATGCATTTTTTTAAATATTTATGATAGCCTTGTGTATCTGCCGCATTAGATATAGAACCACTTTTTAAATTGCTATAGATGTCATATGCAACTCTTAGATCACCTCTGGGGCCAAAATGATAATTACATTGGTAGGAGATGATTTTTTTCCTTGTAAGGATGAGGGTGATAAAGATTGTGGCAATTATTATGAGTACCCTGAGAGAAATCTTTATGTATTTTGGTTGAGTGTTATGTCTGATATAGCATACCCCCTTATGTTCTATCTTGAAACGCATTTTGATGCGAAATACATTTATATTATATATTATAATAATAAACCAATCAATATCATTTCGTTTACAATTTTATTAATTTATGATGTAGTGCAGCGCTAAGACTGTGTGAAATGCTGTGGAATTCTTGAATTTAGGGTAAGAAAATGATATGATAAAGACACAAAACATCAAAGAAATACCATATAGAATGTGAAAGCAGCCTGCCGGATGGGAAGATCATGATAAGACCTTTTGAATATGATTCGCAGATCGCGCTCGACGAGGGAGAGGTTACAGAGGAAATACGAACTAACTTAATGACATTGATTCCGATTAGTTACAAGGAAGGTGATATTGGATGGAGAAAGATCCTTTTAAAGAATATATCAAAGAGTCTGAACCAGATAAACGGGACAAAGGCTACGCATGGTATACAGCCATTGGTCTGCAGGCTGTCGATGGACTGAAAACATCCCAATATCTGATGCATACGGCTGTCCGCAATATTGAGGGCGAGATTTCCTTTGAGGAAGCCAACGCGCTTTTGCAGAGCTATTATGAGGAGAATCCTGCCTGTGATATAGGGGATCGTACTGAGGAGGCAGACAAGGTTTCAGCCAGAATTGCCGCGCTTTTGTCGGAGCGTGCATTCAGTTTCACGCCAAATGAATATCTGTCCATTCACAGGAAGTTGTTCACGGACATTTATTCGCATGCCGGCCGTATCCGGGATTACAATATTACAAAGAAAGAATGGGTGTTAAACGGAGACACAGTGCTTTACGGCAGTGCCACGGAACTGAGAGCAACGTTAGATTACGATCTCTCCGAAGAAAGAACGTTTTCTTACCGAAACCTTTCTATGGACGAGATCATTCATCACCTTGCGGTATTCCTCTCAAGATTGTGGCAGATACACCTATTCGAAGAGGGCAATACCAGAACGACGGCAGTGTTCTTTATCAAGTATTTGCGGACCCTTGGCTTTCATGTGGCAAATGACATTTTTGCAGAGAACGCATGGTATTTCCGCAATGCTCTTGTCCGTGCAAACTATAACGATCTGAAAAACGGCATCTATGAGACTACAGAGTTTTTGGAGCTGTTCCTAAGAAACCTTCTGTTGAATGAGAATCATCCGCTTCATAACCGAACATTGCATATCAGCGGTTCCTTTGAAAAACCGGAAAAGTGAATATTGAGGTTCAAAAAGCGAACATTAAAGACTCATTTACAGTTAAAACGGCTTCTCATGTCTGCAAATTGCTGGAGAAATTTGGATTTCAGGCAATCTTTGGCGGATCGGAGCTTCAGGAAATCCCTGGCCTAAAACCGACCAGGAGTACAGCCCTGCTAAAAGAGATGGCAGAGAAAGGAATTATCGAATCAGTCGCAGGGCTTGGAAAAGGAAAATACAGATTCAGGCAGCATAAGGGGTTGAGGTGATGACATCTGTTTTGAGAAATCCATTATATCGCAATCGGCATGGTCAGCGCGGTGAACGCGCTGACCTGTCTGAACGTTACCGTTCTGTCAAGTGGGTATTCATTTGGAAGAATTTGTTATGATATTTGCGTTTAATTTTTCACCAAAGTATCCCCCAAAATCTGACATGGCGCAAAAATGCGACTAACATTTTCGGTGGTTACTGGATGAACACCGTTTCTATCCTTGATCATAGGTTTCTCCGCGCTATCACTTAATTCAACATTGTACTTCTCACATAATGCGAAAAATAAACTTTTATCAAACATCATATCACCTCTTCTTCCTCATTATACTCCAAACCAAAGTTTCAAAATAACAGCCAGCACAGGAATCGTAACCATAGAACACAAGGTTGACATAACGACGCTGATAGACGCGATGCGCCCCTGTTTTTCATACTGACTGCTGGCCATAGCCACCATGGACGCGATGGGCATACCGATGGTCATGGCTGTCATGCAGATAAGCAGGGCGTTATCGGTAAGAAAACTCATATACAGCGCGGTAAGGATCGGCATCACCAGCAGGCGGATAACCGTTACAGCGTAAATCCGCTTTTCACTGAATATGTCATGGAGCGGATAGTTGGCCATATTGCTTCCGATGATGAGCATGGACAAAGGCGTGGTCACGCTTCCGATAAAACTACACGGCTCCAGGATAAGGTCCGGAAGGGAGATGCCTGTAAATGGGATGGCAAGGGCGAGAACCGCAGCCATAGTCCCTGCGTTCAGAAGCCGTTTTGGCTCAAACCGGGATGTGTTCCCGGCATCCCTGTCATAGAGAAACAGGGTGTAGGAATAGAACAACAGGTTAAATCCCAGATTGAAGATGGTGGTATAAAAGATAGAGATGTCCCCATACAGCGCCTGAACTACCGGGTATCCCATAAAGCCCACATTGGCGTGCATTACCATGGAGCGGTAGGTCCCCCGGCAGTCAGCAGGCGCATGGAGCAGCCTGGCTATGACTGCGGAGATCGCGGGAAAAGTGCAGTAAAGCACAAGACCGGCGGTCAAAAGCAGTATAAGCTCTCCCTGGCTGCCTGCCGATACGTGACCGGCGGAACTGATGATGAGCAGCGGGGAGGTAAGGTTTACCACCAGGGAAGAAAGCTTTTTACAGGTGCCGGCATCCAGGATGTCCTTTTTGTTCAGGTAAAATCCAACTGCGAGAGTGATCAAAAGTTTGGTCATAGTAACAATGATCGCCATAAAAGCTTTCCTCCGTCTGTATGTTAATTCTGTAAAATACTTCTGGCCACGCTGATCCCGTTGGCGGAAGCCTGCTGGAGTCCCCTGGTGACAGAAGCCCCGTCCCCGATTGCCCGCAGCCCATGGATGCTGGTCTCAAAATCCGTGTTCACCACCACTTTGTTGGAATAGAACTTTACTTCCACCCCGTAGAGAAGGGTTTCGTCGCTGGCAATACCCGGAGTCACCTTGTCCAGGGCCAAAAGCATCTCCTTGATGTCTACCATGATCCGATGGGGGAACACCAGGGAAAGGTCCCCGGGGACAGCGTCCTTTAAAGTGGGGATCAGGTTATTGCGGCACAGCCGCTCCTCGGTGGTGCGCCGTCCTCTCTGGAAGTCGCCGAAGGTCTGGACCATAATCTTCCCGTCGCACAGCATGTTGCTTAACTGGGCGATGTGTTTGCCGTACTCAATGGGAGTCTTAAAAGGCTTGGTAAAATTTTTCGATACCAGCAGGGCAAAGTTGGTGTTGTTTGTCTTGTAATCCTTTGACTTGTAGGCGTGCCCATTGACCACTGCCAGGCCGTTTTCATAGTATTCCGTGGCAACCTCGCCGGATGGGTTGGTGCAGAAGGTGCGGACCTTGTCGTCAAAGGTGGGGGTGTAGTACACCAGCTTGGCCTCATAGAGATTCTTGTTGAGAAATTCCATGACTTCATCCCGAACTTCCACCCGGACGCCGATATCCACAGTTCCTACTTCCGTCTCAATGCCATGGCGTTTGCAGATGTGGCTGAACCAGTCAGACCCCTCCCTCCCCATGGCAGCCACCACCTCCGGGGCATAGCAGATCTCGCCCTTGTCTGTAACCACGCCTTTTGCGCAGCTTTCTTCTATTATAATGTCTTCCACCATGGTATTGAATTTCATCTCAACGCCATGGGACAGGAGATGTTCCTGAAGGCGGGTGTAGATCTTATACCCCTCCTCTGTGCCGAGATGGCGGATAGGGCATTCGATCAGCTTTAAATTGGCGTTGATGGCTTTTCTGCGGATCTCCTCGATCTCCTTCTGCTTATCCACGCCGTACACGTTAGTGTCAGCGCCGAATTTCAGGTAGATCTCGTCAGACTCCTGGATCAGTTCCACCGCCTTGCCATAGCCAAGGATATCCGGGAGATGGCCGCCTACGTCCGGAGACAGGGAAAGCTTGCCGTCGGAAAATGCCCCCGCCCCTGCAAAGCCTGTAGTGATGGAACAGGGTTTGCACCCAACGCAGGTCTTTGTGGTTCGCTTGGGACAGGTGCGCTTTTCAATAGGCCGCCCCTTTTCGATCATGAGTATTTTCATGTCAGGCCTTTTCCCGATCAGTTCATAGGCACAGAAAATGCCGGATGGGCCGGCTCCGATGATGATAACGTCAAATTGATTCGATGGATTCATATGTGTGCTCCTTTTGATTAAAAATAGTAGAGATCATAGGTAACCGTTCAGATAGGTTTGCGGGAATACGGCCCATCGCCGTAACGGCGCTCCATGTATTATACTATAAATCAGGCTGCGCAATCAAGGGAAAAACGGAATGTTTCGTTACTATGTTTCATTGCTATTTACTTCCGCCTTAAAAACTGATATGATAAAAGCCAAATCAGCGTTAGCAGATAAGACAGAGGGACAGCCCCCTATTCTGAATCCTGCTAACGCTTAACGTGCTGTCAAATCTCTGGTATTTTATTGTGGAATCATATGATTCAAAGTGGAAAGGATGATAAAAGATGGCTGATACAGAACAAACAGCTATGAAAAAGACAAATGATCATACCCAGGAAGTAAGCATCGAATCAGCTCAATCCGATATAAAAAGTTTGATATATGTTGTGCGTAACCGGCAGGTTATGATAGATAGTGATTTAGCGATGCTGTATCAAGTCGAGACTAAGGTATTTAATCAGGCAGTAAAGAGGAATATAGCACGTTTCCCTGATAATTTTAGGTTTCAACTTAATAAAGATGAATTTGAATCTTTGAGGTCACAATTTGTGACCTCAAAGAAAGATACAAACAAAGGCGGGCGCAGATATTTACCATATGTTTTTACAGAACAGGGAATTGCAATGTTGTCGGCTGTCCTAAGAAGTGATACTGCAATTCAAATTAGTATTAACATTATGAATGCTTTTGTGGAAATGCGGCGTTTTATTTCTAGTAATGCCCTGCTTTTTGAACGTATCAGCACAGTTGAATTGCGGCAGTTAGAATATCAGAAACAGACAGACAAGAAACTAGAGCAGATATTTGAATACATATCCGAGCATGAGGAATCTAGTCAAAAGATATTTTTTGACGGACAGATTTATGACGCATTCAGTCTTATAGTAAATCTAATTCAAAAAGCGGATAAAGATATTACTCTGATAGACGGATATGTGGACATTGGGACATTGAATCTACTTTCAAAGAAAAAGTCTGATGTTGTAGTGACAATTTACACACAAAAACAGACGAAACTGACAAAAACAGATATTAAGAATTTTAATGCGCAATACCCGGCATTAAAAATAAAATATACCAAAGCATTCCATGACAGATTTTTAATTCTTGACCAAAGGATAGCTTATCATGTAGGAGCATCTTTGAAAGATGCAGGAAAGAGATGTTTTGGCATCAACCTTATTCAAGATGGAGGAGTCGTTAAGGATATATTACAGAGGTTAGAACTGGAAACGGAAGAATAATAACGTGCTGTCATAAATCATCAGCAATGAGAATAAGGAGCAGAAAAGGGATGTATATTATAGCAGGACTGGGGAATCCGGGGAAGCAGTACGAGAATACGAGACATAACGTGGGATTTGGTGTGATCGATATCCTGGCGGACCGCATGGGCATCTGCGTGGATGAGAAAAAGCATAAAGGGCTGTGCGGGAGAGGCGTGCTAAAGGGGCAGAAGGTGGTGCTGTTAAAACCGCAGACCTTCATGAATCTCAGCGGCGAGAGCGTCCGGGCGGCGGCGGATTTTTATAAGGTGGACCAGGAACAGATCCTGGTGATCTATGATGACGTGAGCCTTGAGCCGGGGCAGCTTCGGATCCGTGGGAAAGGGAGCGCAGGGGGCCACAACGGGATCAAGAATCTCATCGCCCACTTGGGGACCCAGGAATTTCCGAGAGTGAAAGTGGGAGTTGGGGAAAAGCCGAAGAGCATGGACTTGGCCGACTATGTGCTGAGCCGTTTTTCCAAAGGGGAGCAGGAGCTGATGGAGGAAGCCTTTAAAAACGCGGCGGACGCGGCGGCCATGATCATCAGCCAGGGGTTGGAGGACGCGATGAACCATTTTAACGGAAAACGAAAAGCGGAAGAACCGCGCAAATGATCGCAGACGGGAAAGGGGAACACATGAGCAGGGTATTTGCGAATCCGCTGACAGAACTGGCGGAATATGAGGAGATGAACCAGGACTTAAACCGGGGAAACGGTCCGGTCCAGATCAGCGGCTGCATGGATTCACAGAAGGTCCATCTGATGGAGGAGGCAGGGGAGCGCTTACGCTGGAAACTGGTGGTGACCTATGATGATTCCAGGGCAAAAGAGATCTATGAGGATTTTAAATGCTTTCGAAACAGCGTATACCTGTACCCTTCCAGGGATCTTTTGTTCTACACCGCGGACATTCACGGCAATCTGCTGACAAAGCAGAGGCTGCAGGTGCTAAAGCATTTAATTGAGGATGATGACGGCGTGGTAGTCACCACTCTGGACGGGCTGATGGACCATCTTCTCCCTCTTTGGGCTGTGAAGGAACAGATCCTCACAGTAAAAACAGGGGAAGCCATTGACGTGGAGAGGTGGAAGGAGCTGCTGGTGGACCTGGGGTACGAGCGGATGCCTCAGGTGGACGGTATGGGTCAGTTTTCCATAAGGGGCGGGATCATCGACGTGTTTCCCCTGACCGAGGAGCTGCCCTTTCGGATCGAGCTGTGGGATGATGAGGTGGACTCGATCAGGACTTTTGACCTGGAAAGCCAGCGGTCTGTGGAGCAGGTGGAGGAAGCGGTTCTCTATCCGGCCACAGAGCAGGCCCTTAAGAGAGAACAGCTGAAACAGGGCATTGACCGCATAAAAGAGGCCGGGCTTAAGCAGGAAAAGCTTTTCAGGAAGCAGATGAAGACCGAGGAGGCCCACCGGATCTTTTCTATAGTAAAAGAATTTACCGAGGGACTGGAACAGGGGTTCAGTGTCAGCGGGCTGGACAGCTATCTGACCTATTTTTGCCAGGACACCGTATCATTTCAGCAGTATTTTCCAGAAGAAGACACGGCTATTTTCTTAGACGAGCCGGCCAGGCTGAAGGAAAAGGGGGAGACGGTGGAGGCGGAATTTCGGGAGAGCATGGTCACTCGTCTGGAAAAGGGGTATCTTCTGCCGGAACAGACCAGCCTTCTGTACACCGTGAAGGAGACCCTTGCCAGGCTGTTGACACCCCGGACGGTCATGGTCACAGGGCTGGAGCAGAGGCTGTCCGGGATGACGGCCAAGAACCGATACGGTATCCAGGCAAAAAACATCAATTCCTATCAAAATGGTTTTGAGCTTCTGATCAAAGATCTGAAGCGGTGGAAGCGGGAAAAGTACCGGGTGGTGCTTTTGTCCGGTTCCCACACCAGGGCAAAGCGTCTGGCAGGAGATCTAAGAGAGTATGAGCTTAGCACGTTTTTTTCGGAGGAGGAAACTCCCCGGGTAAAGCCGGGAGAACTTCTGGTGACCTACGGCAATCTTCACAGGGGGTTTGAGTATCCTCAGATCAAGTTTGTGGTCATCACCGAGGGCGATATGTTCGGCGCTGCCAGGAAGAAGCGGAGACGGAAGCAGACATCCTATGAGGGCAGGAAGATACAGAGCTTTACCGAGCTGTCCGTAGGGGATTATGTGGTCCATGAAGAGCATGGCCTGGGTATCTACCGGGGGATTGAGAAGATCGAGCAGGACCACATTGTCAAGGACTACTTAAAGATCGAGTACGCGGACGGAGGAAATCTGTATCTTCTGGCTACCAGGCTGGACGGGATCCAGAAGTACGCAGGGGCGGACGCCAAGGCTCCCAAGTTAAACAAGCTGGGCGGGGAACAGTGGAAGAGGACGAAAGCCAAGGTCAAGGGAGCGGTTAAGGAGATCGCCAGAGAGCTGGTGGAGCTGTACGCGGCCAGGCAGGAGACGGCGGGATTTCAGTACAGCCAGGACTCGGTCTGGCAGAGGGAGTTTGAGGAGCTGTTTCCCTATGAGGAGACGGACGATCAGCTGGATGCCATCGAGGCCACCAAAAAGGACATGGAAAGCCGGAAGATCATGGACCGGCTTATCTGCGGAGACGTGGGGTACGGCAAGACGGAGATCGCCCTTCGGGCCGCGTTTAAAGCCATACAGGACAGCAAACAGGTGGTCTATCTGGTGCCAACCACCATTCTGGCCCAGCAGCATTACAATACGTTTGTCCAGCGAATGAAAGATTTTCCAGTGAGAGTGGATCTGATGTCCAGGTTCCGCAGCAGCGCGGAACAGAAGAAGACCTTGACAGATCTGAAAAAAGGGCTGGTGGATGTAGTCATCGGAACCCATCGGGTGCTTTCCAAGGACGTGGCCTTTAAAGATCTGGGGCTTCTCATCATTGACGAGGAGCAGCGGTTCGGAGTGGCGCACAAAGAAAAGATCAAGCAGCTGAAAGAGAACATCGACGTGCTGACATTGACTGCCACGCCGATTCCAAGAACTCTTCACATGAGTCTGGTGGGGATCCGGGATATGAGCGTTTTAGAGGAGCCGCCGGTGGACCGGGTACCGATCCAGACCTATGTGATGGAGTACAATGACGAGATGGTGAGGGAGGCCATCAACCGGGAGCTGGCCCGGCATGGGCAGGTGTACTATGTGTATAACCGGGTTCATGATATTGACGAGGTGGCAGGCCATGTAGCCCAGCTGGTGCCAGGGGCCACGGTGGTATTTGCCCACGGACAGATGAATGAGCGGCAGCTGGAAAAGATCATGTTTGATTTTGTCAACGGAGATATTGACGTGCTGGTGTCCACCACCATCATTGAGACCGGGCTGGATATCCCCAATGCCAACACCATGATCATCCACGACGCGGACCGCATGGGGCTGTCCCAGCTGTATCAGCTTCGGGGGCGGGTCGGGCGGTCCAACCGGGTATCCTACGCCTTTCTGATGTATAAGAGAGACAAGATGCTGAAGGAAGAGGCGGAAAAACGGCTCCAGGCCATCAGGGAGTTTACGGAGCTGGGCTCCGGCATCAAGATCGCCATGCGGGATCTGGAGATCCGGGGGGCGGGCAATGTGCTGGGAGCGGAGCAGCACGGCCACATGGAGGCTGTAGGGTATGACTTGTACTGTAAGCTGTTAAATCAGGCAGTACAGGCCCTGAAAGGCAAACGGGTGGAGGAGGAAGACTTTCAGACTGTGGTGGACTGCGATATCAACGCCTACATTCCGGCAGGGTATATTAAAAATGAGTATCAGAAGCTGGATATCTACAAGCGGATCTCAGCCATTGAGAATGAGGATGAGTACATGGATATGCAGGATGAGCTCATAGACCGGTTCGGGGAGCTGCCAAAGGCTGTGGAAAATCTGCTGAAAGTAGCGTATGTAAAGGCTTTGGCCCATCGGGTGTATATGACAGAGGTGAATATTAACCGCCAGGAGATCCGCATGACCTTGTACCCGAAAGCCAGGCTGGATATGGAAGGACTGCCCCGGCTGATCGCGGACTATCAGGGAACCCTTAAGGTTCGGACCGGGGAAATTCCAGGCTTTTTCTATCAGGAGAGAAGCGCGAAGAACCGGGACAGCATAAAGATGATGGAGAAGGCGGAGGAGATCCTGGGAAGAATGGGGGAATTGGCGCTGACCGGCGAAGAGAACAGGACAGTGGAGGTATGACAGATCTCCCTGCCCAAGGCGGGCCCATAGATCACGGAGATGCGCCCGGTTACAAAAAATGCCAGCCTTACCGCAATGGAAAGGCTGGCATTCATTCGCTTAAATGAAACGGGTTTATTTGTGCTGTGCGTAATAATCGTCAAACAGCTTGTTAACTGCTTCGTGGGTGTCGCCGCAGATAGATGGCAGGGAACCGCCCCAAGCATCCTCGGCCTGGCTGAATCCCTTCTCAACAGCTGCCTGGAACTTCTTCATCTTCTCCGGATCATCGCCTGCCAGAGCGGAAGCGAAATCAAAGATCCTCTGGGAAGTGTTCTTAACGCCCCAGAAACCGTCCTCGGAGATAGCCTCCTGAGCCTCTGCCTTTGTCTTGGCGTCTACGGTGTAGTTGCCGCTGGCCATCATCTTCCAGAAATCGTCCCCGTTTGCCATGGAAACGTTGATCCCCTGCTTCTGGAAGTTCTGAACCATCATGTTGGTGAAGCGGCTCATCTGGTTGTTTAAGTCATCTTTCAGGCTCTTAACCAGAGCAGCTCTCTCGGAGTCGCTCATCTTGGATGTAACTTTGGTGTCGCTGCTGAGCTCAACCCGGTCTACGTCCGGTTTCTTCTCAGTATCCTTGCTGGCGGAAGCGTCGGCAACCTGCTTGTCAGCAACAGCGGCAACCGCGGATGCCGACTTGGTCTGTGTTGGCTGGCTGTAAAGCCTCATGGCCATATCCTGGTCAACTCTCATAATATCCTCCTTTTCAATCAGATCAAAGTATAGGTAAGTGCATAGTGCAGGTAAAGTGAGTTTATATAAATCATATCGGCGTATTCACAGGAAAAATAAGGATAGCGCAGGGAAAATGTGGATATTGCCTTGAGATTTGGGAGAAAATGTGGATAACAGAAGAGGGGCGGCTGTGGAAAAAAATGACTTTGGAGAAAGTTTAGAATCATTTTAGAAATGAGCAGGTTGAAGTATGATATAATTTAGGAAGCACGCTGATGCGCGCAGGTCCGCAGCCTGACGGTTGGAGACAAATGATAAAAAACGTATTACAGGCAGAGCCGGGATGAGATGACGGATTACATCCGGCGGCACCTTGATTTCACAGGAGGAAAGGACAGAGTTGCCATGAAGATTAAGACCCGTTTAGGGATTGCGTTCCTTACCATAACACTGGTTCCCATGTTTTTGATCTATCTGGCTTTCAGCGTTCTGACCAATTATCAGATACGGGCATTTCGGGAGTCCCATGGTCTTACGGAGCCTGTGGATCTGCTTTCCGGAAACACCATCCAGATTTTTAACCGTCTGACCCAGAGCAATCAGAAAGCGATACAGGAGAAACTGGAGAAGGACCCGGACAGCTTTGCGGATCCGAATTACCTGGATTCCATCAATCAGGAACTGAACGCGAAATACGCCTATCTCATCGTCCGAAGAGGAGACCAGTTCATATATTCCGGCATTACTCAGGAAAACTCTGACATATACCGCCACCTTTCCAACTATGATGAGTCAGACACCACCCTTTTGGAAGGGGGGATCTACCTGGACGGAGAGACGCAGCATCTGATCAAGCAGCTGGATTTTAAGTACAGCGACGGTGTGAAGGGAACCGTGTTTATCATATCCAGCATCGATGATTTCGTCCCCGAAGTTAAATCCATGTTCGTGGAGATATTGATTTCCGGGATCATGATCCTGATGTTTACAGGGATCATACTGACAGGCTGGGTGTATAAATCTCTTCTGGCCCCCCTAAACAAGCTGCAGCTTGCCACCAATGAGATCAAAAACGGGAACCTGGATTTTACGCTGGATGTGGATATGGATAACGGCGACGAGATCAGCCAACTGTGCCAGGATTTTGAGGAGATGAGGATGCGGCTGAAAGAGTCCACGGAGGAGAAGGTTCAGTATGATAAGGAGAGTAAGGAGCTGATCAGCAATATTTCCCATGATTTGAAGACTCCCATCACCGCCATAAAGGGATATGTGGAGGGGATCTTAGACGGCGTGGCTTCTTCCCCGGAAAAGCTGGATAAATATATCAGAACCATATATAATAAAGCGAATGACATGGACCGGCTCATTGATGAGCTGACCTTTTATTCCAAGATCGACACCAACAAGATACCGTACACATTTTCCAAGATTAATGTGGCCAACTATTTTCGGGACTGTGTGGAGGAAGTAGGGCTGGAGCTGGACTCCAACAATATTGAGCTGGGATATTTTAATTACGTGGACGAGGATGTGGTGGTCATTGCGGATGCGGAGCAGATGAAGCGGGTGGTGAATAACGTCATCAGCAACTCTGTAAAATATCTGGACAAAAAGCGGGGCATTATCAACATCCGGATCAAGGATGTAGGCGACTTTATCCAGGTGGAGATCGAGGATAACGGGCGTGGGATCGGGGCCAAAGATCTGCCTAATATCTTTGACAGGTTCTACCGCACAGATTCCTCCCGCAATTCTTCTAAAGGAGGAAGCGGAATCGGACTGTCTATTGTCCGAAAGATCATTGAGGATCACGGGGGCAAGATTTGGGCTACCAGCAAAGAGGGCATCGGCACAGAGATCCATTTTGTGCTGAGAAAATACCAGGAGGTTATTCATGATGAAGAAGATCTTGATTATTGAGGATGAGGAAAGCATCGCGGAGCTGGAGAAGGATTATCTGGAGCTGAGCGGCTTTGAGGTGGAGATCGACAATGACGGGGAGAGCGGGCTTATGAAGGCGCTCCAGGGGGAGTATGACTTGTTTGTACTTGATCTGATGCTTCCCGGGGTGGACGGGTTTGAGATCTGCCGGAAGGTGCGGGAGGTGAAGAATACGCCCATTATCATGGTGTCCGCCAAGAAGGAGGATATTGATAAGATAAGGGGCCTTGGCCTTGGAGCTGACGACTACATAACAAAGCCGTTCAGCCCCAGCGAGATGGTGGCTCGGGTGAAAGCTCATCTGGCCAGATACGAGAGACTGATCGGAAGCGGGATGCCGGATAATGAGATCATTGAGATGCGGGGCCTGAAGATCGATAAGACCGCCAGGCGGGTGTGGGTCAACGGAGAGGAGCGGAATTTTACCACCAAGGAGTTTGACCTGCTTACGTTCCTGGCACAGAATCCCAACCACGTGTACACCAAGGAGGAGCTGTTCAGCAAGATCTGGGATATGGAATCCATCGGGGATATTGCCACGGTGACCGTGCATATTAAAAAGATCCGGGAGAAGATCGAGTTTAACACGGCAAAGCCCCAGTATATTGAGACTATATGGGGAGTAGGGTATCGGTTCAAGGTGTGAGTTTCAGTAAATTTTACGATTGACATATGTATGGAGGTCTGCTATAGTTTACTAATGTGCAAAACGAGAAGATTCAGGGTCTGTCTTGAATGTTCTCGTTTTTTTCCCTTAAAGGATCCGGATTTTTGGGCCGGACGCGTGAACGAGTATAAAGCAATAAAAACACCTTGGCGGGAAAAGCCTGTCAGGCATAGAAAGGAAAATGAATGGAAACAGTAAGATTTGACGAGCTTAATTTGGATGAGCGGATTCTTCGGGCAGTGACGGATATGGGATTTGAGGCGGCGTCGCCGATCCAGGCCCAGGCGATCCCGGTACAGATGGAGGGCCGCGACGTGGTAGGACAGGCCCAGACAGGAACAGGAAAGACGGCGGCGTTCGGTATTCCGCTTTTACAGAAGATAGATCCTGACAGCAAGAAGCTTCAGGCTATTGCCCTCTGCCCTACAAGGGAGTTGGCCATCCAGGTGGCGGACGAGATCCGCAGGCTGGCCAAATACATGCATGGGATCAAGGTGCTTCCCATTTACGGCGGCCAGGATATTGTAAGGCAGATCCGGGGGCTTAAAGACGGGACCCAGATCGTGATCGGGACTCCGGGCCGGGTTATGGATCACATGAGGAGAAAGACGATTCGCTGCGACCATATTCACACCGTGATCATGGACGAGGCGGACGAGATGCTGAACATGGGCTTTTTGGAGGATATGGAGACCATCTTAAGCCAGCTGCCCCAGGAGCGGCAGACGGTTATGTTCTCCGCCACTATGCCTATGGAGATACAGAACATCGCCAGAAGGTTCCAGAGAGATCCTGTGACGGTCAAGGTGGTAAAAAAGGAACTGACAGTTCCAAAGGTGACCCAGTATTACTACGAGGTGAAGCCAAAGACCAAGGTGGAGGTCATGTGCCGTCTTTTGGATATGTACGCCCCAAAGCTGTCCGTTGCGTTCTGTAATACGAAAAAGCAGGTGGATGAGCTGGTTCAGGATCTCCAGGGCCGGGGATATTTTGCTGAGGGCCTTCACGGGGACTTAAAGCAGATGCAGCGGGACCGGGTTATGAGCAGTTTCCGCAGCGGAGCCACGGAGATATTGGTAGCCACGGACGTAGCTGCCAGAGGGATCGATGTGGACAATGTAGAGGCAGTGTTTAACTACGATATCCCCCAGGATGACGAGTACTATGTTCACCGCATCGGGCGTACAGGCCGCGCGGGAAAGGACGGGATCGCCTTCAGCCTGGTGGTGGGAAAAGAGGTTTACAAGTTAAGGGATATCCAGCGGTACTGTAAGACCAAGATCATCCCTCAGGCCATCCCCTCCCTGGATGACATCACAGCCATTAAGGCGGAGAAGATCATGGAACAGGTAATGGATCTGATCAATGACACGGATCTGACAAAAATGGTTAACATCATTGAGAAAAAGGTTCTGGAGGAAGAGGATTGTACCTCCCTGGACGTGGCGGCGGCGCTGTTAAAGCTGGCCATGGGTGAGGAAAATGAGGATATCATTGACTGCAGCCGCCCGGCCCGGTCCCTGGATGACCTGGACCGCTATGGCCGTGACGGCAGAGGAGGACGAGGCAGAGGAGGCCGCGAGGGCCGCTATGGCCGTGACGGGAGAGGAAGCCGCGACGGCCGCTACGGGCGATATGACAGGGATGAGGAAGAGGATATGATCCGCTTGTTTGTCAATATCGGTAAAAGCCAGAACGTACGCCCGGGGGATATTCTGGGAGCCGTGGCGGGAGAGTCGGGAATCTCCGGCAAGATGGTTGGGAGCATTGACATGTACGATAATTATACCTTTGTGGATGTTCCAAGGGAATATGCGGACGCTGTCCTTAGAGCCATGAAAGATGTGAAGATCAAAGGGAAGAATGTTCATATGGAAAAGGCTAACGGCAGGGGCAGATAAAATTTTTCCTGGCTTGCTTTTTTGCAGAATTCTGGATATACTGAAGGTATAAATATGAGCAGCATTGCCGGAGTGGATGGGGGATACAGTCAGGTTTTGCGGAAGGGAGAAGGCGAAATGATAGTACAGAGCAAAAGGGTGTGGATAGGGGGGCAGTTTTTGGAGGCCCAGTTAGAGATCCTGGAGGGGAAGATCCAGGCCGTATACCCATATGGGACAAAGACGGCGGATGAGGATTATGGGCGCAAGCGGATCGTGCCGGGATTTATTGATGTCCACACTCATGGCGCTTATGGATTTGACACCAACGATGGGGAGCCACAGGGCCTTCGGGACTGGATGAGGCGGATTCCCGAGGAGGGCGTTACGGGTATCCTTCCTACTACGGTGACCCAGATGCCGGATGTTCTCACAAAAGCAGTGGCCAATGTGGCTAAAGTGGTGAGAGAAGGGTATGAGGGAGCCGAGATGTTGGGGATCCATTTTGAGGGACCGTACCTGGATATGGATTACAAGGGAGCTCAGCCGCCGGAAGCCATTGCCGAGCCTTCTGTGGAGCAGTTTAAGATGTACCAGGAAGCGGCAGAGGGGCTGATCAAGTACATTACCCTGGCTCCGGAACATGACAAGGACTTCGCGCTGACAAAGCACTGCAAGGCTACAGGGGTTGTGGTCAGCATGGGACACTCTTCTGCCACCTATGAGCAGGCGCTTATGGGGATCGCCAACGGCGCCACATCCATGACCCATGTATTTAACGGTATGACTGCCTTCCATCACCGGAAACCGGGACTGGTGGGCACGGCCATGAGAGTCAGAGATATCTATGGAGAGGTGATCAGTGACGGCTGCCACTCTCACCTGGCAGCCCTGAATGACTATGTGACAGCCAAGGGGCGGGATTTTACCATCATGATCACAGACTCCCTGCGTCCCAAGCACTGCCCGCCGGGAGGCGAGTATGACCTGGGCGGACATGCCATTGAGATCAGCGAGACCGGTCTGGCTTATCTGAAGGGGACCACCACCATCGCGGGAAGTACCATGAATATGAATAAGGGATTGAGAATCATGGTGGAGGAAGCTTTGATCCCGTTTGATACGGCGTTAAACAGCTGTACTATTAATCCGGCAAGATGCCTGGGAGTGGATGACCGCAAGGGGAAACTGACCGCGGGGTACGATGCGGATGTTGTGGTGCTGGAAGATAATTATGATGTGTGCCAGACGTATTGCAGAGGGAAGAAGATGCTGTAAGAGAAAAGGAAGCCGGAAGGTAATGATTAAGAAACTTTCCGGCTTCCTTTTTAGCAATATCAGATAAATACATACTTTGACAACCGCTCAAACGCCTCTTTCACCCGGCTCAAAGGCAGAGCCAGATTCATGCGGATCGTATAAGGCTTGTTAAAAGGCCGTCCATCCTGCCAGATCACGCCCACGTCCCATCCGGCTCTCAAAAGCTGGTCCATGGTCATATCGTGTTCTTTGCACCACCTTAAGCAGTCCAGATACAGCATGTAAGTCCCCTGGGGCCTGCACAGGTAGATGCCCTTAAAATGGCTGTTTATGTAATCGCAGGCATAGGCCACATTGCCGCTTAACACTTGGCAGAGTTCATCCGTCCACTCCTGTCCTTCCTGGCTGTAGGCACCGATCAGGGCATGCATGGAAAGCACATTCTGGGAATTGTAGTGGCTTAAAGACGACTGTTTAAGCAGTCGGTCATGAAGGTATTTATTGTAAACAATGTGGTAGGATCCTACCAGTCCTGCCAGATTAAAGGTCTTGGAAGGCGCGTACACGGCGATGGTGCGGTTTTTGGCGTCCTCTGATACAGACTGGGTAGGGATATGCTTGTGGCCGTCTAAAAGCAGGTCGGACCAGATCTCGTCAGAGACTACCACACAGTCATTGGCCCGGTACACCTCCATAGCCTTTTCGATCTCCCATTTCTCCCATACCCGCCCCGTAGGGTTGTGGGGGGAGCAGAACACGGCAAAATGGATAGAGTGTTCCTTTAACTTTTTATCCATGTCCTCATAATCCATACGCCAGATCCCGTCCTCATCCTGAGTCAGCTGGCTTAAGATGAGATGATACCCAGCGTCGCCCAGTGCATGTGTGAATCCTACATAGGTAGGAGCGTGGAGCAGGATCTTATCCCCCATGGAGCAAAAAGCCTGGGCCGCGGAAACCACGCACCCGAGAACACCGTTCTCATACCCGATATGCTCCCTGGCCAGACCGGTGACGTGGTTTCTGGTCTCCTGCCAGCGGATAATGCTGTCAAAGTAAGCGTCGGAAAGATCAAAATATCCAAAGGCAGGGTGGGAGGTCCTGGCAATGATAGCCTGGGTGACAGAGGGAGCTGTTGGGAAATTCATGTCAGCCACCCACATGGGGATAATGTCAAATCCCTCTTTGGGGCCGCCTGGCGCGGCAGGATCCTTGCCGGGGCGGTCTACGGCGATGGAGTCCATTCCATGCCGTTCCATGATAGACGTAAAATCGTATTTCATGATTATACCTGCTTTCTTTAGATCAGCCCAAAATGCCGGAACGCGTTATAGATCCCGTCATCCATAAGGTCTGTGGTTATGTAATCCGCGATTTTTTTCAGCCCTTCTTTTGCATTGCCCATGGCGATCCCGGTATTTACGCAGTCAAGCATCTCCGCGTCGTTCATGCCGTCGCCGATGGCGTAGGTATCCGCGATATCCGCCTTCAGATAGTCTAACAGAATGCGGATGGAAGTGGATTTGTTGATTCCGGGTACGGACATCTCCCCGCTCTCGTCGCCGAAAAGCGGAACCGTGCATCTCACCATGTAGAACTTGTCATGGAAGGCATCATAAATATCCTGATACCTGGAACCATTGGTCTCCAAAAAGCAGATCTTGTTGATGTCCTCCATAGGCATCTGTGAAGTCACGGTCAGGGCGTTGATAAAATGGCTCCCCTCTTTTTTCTTGGCCATGGCAGCCGGGTCGTGTTCTACATCCCCGTACATGATCCACTCCAGATGAGGGATCAGATTTCTGGAAGCATAAAGTCCGGTGTTGCTTTCCAGGTAGAAATCGATCTTGTGATCGTCAAAATACTTAGCAACCGCGGCAGCCGTCCCAGGATCAATGGTCTCGTGGAAGATCTCTTTGCCCTGTACCTCGATAAAGCCGCCTGCAGCCCCGATAACGCCGTCAAATCCCACTTCGGTGATAAAATCATAGATCTCGGCTTTGCTCCTGCCGGTGCAGAGATAGATCTGACAGCCGTTCTGCCTGGCCTGGGTTACGGCCTTGATGGCAGATTCGGGGATAAATTCCGGGTTGGCGGAAGTGTTGACTAAGGTGCCGTCAATGTCCAGAAAAATAATGCTCTTATTACTCATACTCATACTCATTCTCCTTAAAAATATATTTGAAACTAATGATTCTTTAAGGTCTCTTCATCGGCCTTTTCCTCTTTGATCTCCCAGTGGATCAGGAATGTCAAGGCAGCCCGAAGAACAATGATGGCGGCAACTGTGGCGATCTCCGCAAGGTCGCGGACAACAACCGTGCGCAGGATCTCGCTGCCAAGCTTAAATTCCAGCCCCAGAGCCATACCGATGGCCAGATTAAGACGGATCTGAGGGTTTTTTCTCACATAATCCCGCATGCCCTGCAGTCCTGCCAGAATGATGACAAACACGCCTACAAATTCAAATCCCACAATGGCAATATCCACCACATGTCTGAGCAGCTCCTCCAATACCTTTAATACTTCCATAAAATACCCCTTTCCGCGGCCCTTTATCCGCTGTAGTCGCAAGTTGGAGAGACAGTTTCCCATTAACAGGCAATACAGGTTTTAATTGGATTTCACTTCTTTCCAAAGGTTATTGTAGATACTGTCCACCTCATCTCCAAGATACTGGAATACTTCGCAATTGTCAAGCGATTCTATATCAGGAAATAAGGCCTTATTGTGCTTAAGATCTTCATCCAGCAGATCAAAAGCCCCCTTATTAGGCGTGGCATAGGTAATATACTCAAAATTCATCTTGGCGATGTCCGGGCGGCACAGGAAATTGATCCAGGCCTCCGCGTTTTCCTTATTCTTGGCATTGGCCGGGATCACCCAGGAGTCGATCCACACATTGGTGCCTTCCTCCGGGATCACGTACTCCAGATCATACTCCAGGCCCTGGGCCTCTACTTCCTCCTGAATATACAGCATCTCCCCTGAGTAGATGACGCCCACCGCGGCTTCCCCGCCGATCATCTTATCCCTTACCTGGTCAATAACATAGGCCTGGACTAACGGCTTTTGCCGGATCAGCAGATCTCTGGCCTGGGTAAGCTCCGACTCATTTTCCGAGTTCATGGAATATCCCAGAGCTTTTAATGCTACCATAAACGCGTCCCGGACACTGTCCTGCATCAGGATCTCGCCGTTGAATTTCTCGTCCCACAGATCAGACCAACGGGTCGGCACATCTTCGGGAGATACCATTGCAGTGTTGTAGAGAATGCCCACAGTGCCCCAGCAGTAGGGAACCGAGTACTTATTATCCGGGTCAAAGCTTTTGGAGCGTTCCAGGTAGAGGGGGTCGATCTGGCTTGCATTGGGGATGTTGTCAAAATTAAGCTCTGCCAGCATGTTGTTTTCCACCATCTTCTGGATCATGTAGTCAGAGGGGCAGACCACGTCGTAGGTCCTGCCGCCTGCCTCGATGACCGGGTACATGTCCTCATTGGTCTCAAACATGTCATAGATGACCTTGATCCCGGTTTCCTCCTCAAACATGGAGATAACCTCCTCGTCAATGTATTCGCCCCAGTTGTACACATACACTTCCCCGGTGCTTTCCTGGCTGCCGGAGGCGTCCGTCCTGCCGCCGCAGCCAGACAAAACCGCAGATGCGGTCAGAGTTAAGGACAAAACCATACAAAAGGTGTTTTTTCTCATAATAATCCTCCCTGTGTCGTATTTGTGGTAAAGCGCCCCTTATGTCTCCTTCTTGTGAGGCGCGAAATTCGTGATGATCAGCAGCACCAGAACCGTCACAAAGATAATGGTGGACAAAGCGTACATAGACGGCTTGATCCCTCTGCGTACTTCACTGTAGATCAGGGTGGAGAGAGTGTTGATCCCCGCGCCCTTGGTGAAGTGGGTGATGATAAAATCGTCAAGAGACATGGTAAAGGCCAGGAGAAAGCCGGAGAGGACCCCGGGCAGGATATCCGGAAACACTACCTTAAAAAACGCGTATACCGGGGACGCCCCCAGATCCATGGCTGCCTCATAGACGCTTTTATTGGTCTGCTTTAACTTGGGCATGACGCTTAAGATCACATAAGGGATGTTAAAGGTTATATGGGCGATCAATATGGTCTTAAAGCCTAAGGAAATCCCGAAGGCGATAAATGCCAGCATCAGGGAGATCCCGGTGACAATATCCGCGTTCAGCATGGGGATGTTGGTGATGCCCATGATCACGGTCTTCGGAAAAGGCTTCATGCTGTTGATGGCAATGGCCGCCGCCGTGCCGATGACTGTGGCCAAAAGGGCCGAGGCAAAGGCAATGACCAGGGTATTTTGCAGGGCATTCATAATGGTGGCGCTCTCAAACATCTCCCCGTACCAGCGCAGGGTAAATCCTCCCCACTGAGTACGGGACTTGGAATTGCTAAAGGACAGCACCATCAGCGTGGCAATCGGCGCGTAAAGGAAGATCATGATCAGCGCCAGATAGAAATTTTCCGTAACTTTTTTTAAACTGTCTTTTGTCTTTTTCATCAGAACGCGCTGCCCTCCCCGTTTTTATCATATTTGGCAATGAGAGCCATGCTTGCCAGGATGAACACCATCAGAACCAGGGACAGGCCAGATCCCAGATGCCAGTTGCTTCCCCTTGTAAATTCCTGCTCGATCACATTGCCGATCAGGAGGATCTTGCTTCCTCCCAGCAGATTGGAGATGACAAAGGTGGTCAGGGCAGGAACGAAAACCATGGTGATGCCGCTGATAATGCCCGGAACGCTTAAGGGGAACCAGATAAACAAAAAGGTCTGCCAGAAGTTGGCTCCCAGATCATGGGCGGCGTTTATGGTGTTGTCGTCTATTTTGCAAAGCACATTGTAAATGGGCAGGACCATAAAGGGCAGGAAATTGTACACCATGCCCAGGACAATGGCCCCGGGAGTGTTGATCAGGGACTGGGTGGGCAGATGGAGGGCGGACAGGATCCCATTGATAACCCCGTTCCGCTCCAGAAGGGTCTGCCAGGCAAGGGTCCTTAAAAGGAAATTCATCCACATAGGCAGTATGAAGATAAACACTACAAAACTGCCTTTCCCCACGCCCCGTTTTCTCAATATCATGGCCAGAGGGTAGGCCAGCAGCAGGCATACCAAGGTGCTGACAAAAGACAGCCACAGAGACAGCCACAGAGCCTTCGCGTGTTCCGCAGTGGTGATGGAGATGACATTGGCCAGGGTGAAAGCTCCCGTCCGGTCGGTGAGCCCGTAATATACAATAAGAATCAGAGGGATCACCGTAAAGCCGGCCATCCATATAAGGTAAGGGCCGGATAATAATTTTTTACTCATTGACTCCCACAGCCTCCTCGTCCTCTGAAGCAGGTTTATTCATGATCTGAATGTCAAAGGGGTCAACATGGATGCCCACCTCTTTGCCCACAGGGCACATATCCGTGGAGTGGACCAGCCACTCAAAGCCATCGGGGGTGGTGACTTCCATCTCGTAGTGTACCCCCTTAAAGATCAGGTGGGTACAGACTCCTGTTAGGGTCCCCTCCTGGGGGCTTACCAGGTCAATGTCCTCAGGACGGATGACCACATCCACCGGGGAGTTGGTGCCAAAGCCTTTATCCACGCACGGGAATTTTGCTCCGAAGATCTCCACCAGTTCATCTCTGATCATGGTGCCGTGGAGGATGTTGCTCTCCCCGATAAAGTCTGCCACAAAGGCATTTTCCGGCTCATTGTAGATCTGTTCCGGAGTACCTGTCTGTTGGATGTATCCCTGGTTCATAACCACAATGGTGTCAGACATGGTCAGAGCTTCCTCCTGGTCGTGGGTCACGTAGATAAAGGTGATGCCCAGCTCGTTTTTCAGACGGATAAGCTCATACTGCATATCCTGGCGCAGCTTCAAATCCAAAGCCCCCAGAGGTTCGTCCAAAAGAAGCACTCTTGGCTCGTTGACAATGGCCCTGGCAATGGCGATGCGCTGCTGCTGGCCGCCGCTTAAAGAGTCCACGCTGCGGTTCTCGTAGCCGTCTAAGTTTACCAGCTTCAGGGCGTATTTGATCTTATCCTGTATGTAGGATTTTGGTTTATTTTTAATCTTAAGGCCAAAGGCGATATTTTCCGCGATATTCATGTGGGTGAACAGGGCATATTTCTGAAAGACCGTGTTCAGCTGCCGCTTGTTGGGGGGCAGATCTGAGATATCCTGTCCGTCAAAGATGACTTTGCCCGCGTCCGCCCGCTCAAATCCGCCGATGATGCGCAGGGTGGTGGTCTTGCCGCAGCCGCTGGGGCCAAGCAGGGTGACAAAGGTGTTCTCTTTCACAGAGAGGTTTAGATCGTCCAATACCAGAGTCCCGTCAAAACTTTTGGACACATTGATCAAATCAATGAGACTGCTCATATGGCTTCCTCCTGACTTCGTAAAATAAAGGTATGTGAGTTAGAAACTTGGCGGGGAGCTGACCCAGAGGATCACGGCGCCTGCCTTGCTGGTCAGGTAATGCTTCTTGTCAGGGACAAAGTAAAAAGACTCCCCCTTTTTGGCTTTGTGGATCTTGTTTCCAAGGTGAATGGTCACGGTTCCCTGGAGCACATAGCCGAACTCCTCCCCCTCGTGGGGATTATCCGGATAGGTTTCCCCTCCCGGCTCCAAAGTCAGCATGATGGGTTCCATGACGTTTTTCTGGGCATTGGGGATGATCCACTTGATCTCGTTTTTTAATTCGGAATCCGTCTTTTCAAAATAGTCGGACCTGCCGAATACGATCTGTTCTTCCGGCGTTTCGTTGAAGAACTCCCCAAGGGTGGTGCCAAGGCACTGGAGAATATCTGTGAGAGTGGCGATGGAGGGGGAAGTAAGGTTCCGCTCCAACTGGGAGATGAACCCTTTTGACAGCTCCGCCCGGTCTGCCAGCTCCTCCTGGGTAAGCCCCTTAAGGATGCGAAGTTCTTTCAGTTTTAAACCGATATCCACGGCTGCTCCTTTCCCTGCCGGCTTGTGCGGCCTGTTTCGGAATTCGGATATAATCTTAGGTAATCCGAATAAAAAGTTTACTAATACTAACTGACACCAAATATAATCTCAAAGTTTAGTAATAATAAACAAAGCGCAAGTACCATTATACAGAAAAATATATCGCTGTCAATAGATTTTTTGGGAAATGTATGATATTATATCCTTAAGTAAAAATAAGAGGATTTTAGGAGGGGCAGTAAGATGAAGGGTGTATATATGGCCTATGTAGGTTCCTACTCCTACACAGGCAACGCGAAGGGAATCACAGTTTATGATGTGGACGTGGAAAACGGAAGATTTAAAGAGCGCTGTGAGATGGAGATTGACAATTCTTCCTACCTGGTGCCGGCGGCTAACGGGAAGACCCTGTATTCTATCGCGGATGAGGGCGTGGTGTCCTATCGGATTCATGAAAACGGCAGTATTACCAAGCTGAATACAGCTAATATCCGGGGTATGAGGGGATGTCAGCTGTCTGTGGAGCCGGAGGGAAAGTACCTGTTTGTATCCGGTTACCATGACGGCAAGTCCACGGTGATGCGCCTGAACCCGGACGGCACCATCGGAAGCATTGCCTCCGGGGTGTACCATAAGGGGCTGGGCAGCGTGGCGGAGAGAACGTTCCGCCCTCATATCAGCTGTACCCGTCTGACGCCGGACAGGAAGTTTGTCATGGTGGCGGACCTGGGTGTTGATCAGGTGAAGGTGTACAGATTTACAGATGACCAGCTGATGCTGGTGGATACTATACCCTGTGATCTGGAGTCCGCTCCCAGGCATTTTATCTTCAGCGCGGACGGGAAGTTCATTTACCTGATGTATGAGGTTAAGAACGTTATTGATGTGTATACGTATGAGACAGGGAAACGGTCGCCGAAGATTGAGAAGATCCAGACGATCTCCACCACAGGCTCCAAGCGGTTAAGCCAGCTGACAGCAGCCTGCGCGATCCGATTTTCACCGGATGAGAAGCATCTGTTCTGCAGCAACGCCGGGGACAATACCGTGAGCATCTATGACAGGGATTCCGAGACGGGGATGCTTACACAGCGGTGCTGTCTGCCTATCAGCGGCGATTATCCGAAGGATATCGCCATCTTCCCGGATGACAGGCATTTGGCATGTTTCAACCATGCGTCGGGCACCATTACCTTTTTCAATGTGGATTATGAGAAGGGGCTTTTGGTGATGTGCGGAAGGCCTATGAAGGTGGACGAGCCAAATTGCTGCGCGATCGTGAAGGTGCGGTAAGGCGCAGTGGGGATGGTCCGGCGCCGCGGTCAGTCTGACAGACGGACGCGTGGGCGCGGCGGGCTGTAAATTACAGAATTTGGAGGAGTTTGTATGGCTGGGTCAACATGGGGTACACTGTTTACCATGACTACATGGGGAGAATCTCATGGGAAAGGGCTGGGGGTTGTAGTTGACGGCTGCCCGGCGGGGCTGGCTTTGGGAGAAGAGGATATTCAGAGGTATCTTGACCGCAGGAAGCCGGGGCAGAGCCGGTTTGCCACAAAGCGCCGGGAGAGGGATGAGGTGGAGATCCTGTCAGGAGTTTTTGAGGGCAGGACTACAGGAACCCCCATTTCCATGATAGTGCGAAACACGGACCAGAGATCTCATGATTATGACGAGATCAAGAATTTGTACCGGCCCGGCCATGCAGATTATACCTTTGACGCCAAATATGGATTTCGGGATTACCGAGGCGGCGGCCGCACTTCGGGGCGGGAGACCATCGGCCGGGTGGCAGCAGGCGCAGTGGCGGCCAAGCTGCTGGAAAGTCTTGGCATCCGGGTGACGGCCTACACAAGGTCTGTCGGAGCGATCCGGATCAGTCCGGAGCGGTTTGAACCAGAGGAGCGGTATCGCAACCGCCTGTGTATGCCGGACAGTCATGCCGCTTTGGAGGCGGAGGCGTATCTGGAACAGCTGATGGCTAAGGGAGATTCTGCGGGAGGCGTGGTGGAGTGCGTGATTGACGGATTGCCGGCGGGAATCGGGGAGCCGGTTTTTGAGAAGCTGGACGCCAGGCTGGCTCATGCCCTTATGTCCATCGGGGCGGTGAAAGGCGTGGAGATCGGAGACGGGTTTGGGGCCGCCCAGGCGAAAGGGTCTGTGAATAATGATTGTTTTAGAAAGGCGGCGGACGGCTCTTCGGTCAAGGAGAGCAATCACGCGGGAGGGATTCTGGGAGGCATCAGCGACGGGAGCCAGGTGGTGGTTCGGGCGGCTTTTAAGCCTACGCCGTCTATCTCCCAGGTTCAGAGGACCATAAACCGTCAGGGGGAAGTGGTGGAGATGGAGATCAAGGGCCGCCATGACCCGATCATCGCCCCCAGAGCCGTGGTGGTGGTGGAAGCTATGACTGCGTTTACAACAGCGGATGTTCTGCTGTGGAGTATGACATCCAGGCTGGACCGGGTTCGCGAATTTTTTTGCGGGAGAGACGGCGGGAGATAAGGGGGACGGAGTTGAGGAAGTCAGCGGGGGAATTTCATACGAGGAGAATTTTAGTGTGAAAGAAAGTAGAGGAAAACCATAAATGGGCGCACTTGAATAAGCTG